>DASQTR010000656.1:0-3128 GCA_035641795.1 Ilumatobacter sp. | reverse complement strand
ATGGGCAAGCGGCTGGATCGGGAACTCCGCCCTCGCCCCGGTGCCGTAGGAGATCACTGCCCCGGTGGCCGCGGCCAACTCGAGGTGGCCGGACAGGAAGTCCGCGTGGAAGTGGGTTTCGATGACGAGCTCGATCGTCAGCCCGTCGCCGGTGGCGTCGGCGACGTAGCCCGACACGTCGCGTTGGGGGTCGACGACGACCGCCCGTCCGGTCGTCTCGTCACCGATCAGATACGACGCGTGCGAGAGGCACTGGAGGTAGTACTGGTTGAGCTTCATCGAGCGGTGACCCTCCGACCATCCGTCTCTGAACGATTGTACGGGGCGCCGAATAGCGTCGCGGCCGTGAGCACCGACGCTGAACTCGCCGCCCGCTACCGACGGGTCTTCCCGTCGTTCCTGACGCCCTACTACGCCGATCCGATTTCGATCGACCACGGCTCAGGGTCGTACGTCTGGACCGACGACGGGACGCGGTACCTCGACTTCTTCGGTGGCGTGCTGACCACGATGATCGGCCACGACCATCCGGAGGTGACCGCCGCCGTGCAGGGCCAGGCGGCGAAGGTCATGCACACCTCCACCCTGTACCTGTCGCCGCCGATGATCGAGTTCGGCGAGATGGTGTGCGCGGCATCGGGAATCCCCGACGCACGCGTGTACTTCACGCCGTCGGGGAGCGAAGCGAACGACGCGGCGCTGCTGCTCGCCACCAACTACCGCCGGTCGAGCCAGGTGCTGGCGGTCCGCAACGGATACCACGGCCGCGGCTTCGCGACGCAGGCAGTGACGTCGCATTCCATCTGGCGGTCGACCGCGCTGTCGGGCCTGCAGGTGCAGTTCGTGCATGGCGGCTACCGGCTGCGGTCGCCGTTCCGCGAGCTCGACGACGAGGCGTACGTCGAGGCCTGCGTGAACGATCTCGTGCAACTGCTCGACATGACGTCCGCGGGTGACGTGGCGGCGATGATCGCGGAGCCGATCCAGGGCGTGGGCGGGTTCGCAACGCCGCCCGACGGCATGTTCGGTCGGTTCGCCAAGGAGCTGGCGAATCGGGGGATCCTCTTCATCTCCGACGAGGTGCAGACCGGCTGGGGCCGCACCGGCGACCACTTCTGGGGGTATCAGGCGCACGACATGGTGCCCGACATGCTGACCTTCGCCAAGGGAGTCGGAAATGGCATCACGCTCGCCGGCGTCGTCGCACGAGCCGAGATCATGGATGCGATCTCCGTGCTCAACTTCTCGACTTTCGGTGGCAATCCGCTGTCGGCAGCAGCCGGAATCGCCACGCTGCGCGTCGTGCAGCGCGACGGGTTGCAGCGCAACGCCAAGGCCATGGGGGAGCGCTTCGCGTCGGCGATGAGGCCGGTCGTCGATGCCACGCCCTGGATTGCCGAGATGCGCGGCCGTGGCCTGATGTGGGGGTTCGAGATCTGCCAGCCGGGGACGATCGAACCCGACAAGCCGCGCACGGCCGAGTTCCACGAGGCGTGCCGGCAGCACCACCTGTTGGTCGGCAAGGGCGGCCTCTACGGCAACGTCGTCCGCCTCGCCCCGATGCTCAACGTGACCGCCGACGAATTGGATGAAGGGATCGCGGCCATGCAAGCAGCCGTCGCGGATGTCGCGTAAGGACCTTTCGACACGAAGGACATCACGTGAAGTAGCCGAAGACGTCGGCTATCAGGCCGGCCGCTGTGCTCGTGGGTTGGCCGGTGCCGTTGTCGAGTACTGCCTTGACGCGGCCGGCGTCGACGCTGGCGATCACCGAGGCGGCTCGCGTTTCGCCGAGCACCGACCAGTTGAAGGCGGAGGTCTCCGGTTGCGGCGCGTCGGCCGCCCACACCCGGCCGAACCCGGGTTGACGGGCGTTGATCGCGGCGAAGTTCCAGACGACGCCCGTGGCGTCGGCCGGTACGGCGGCGTTGATCTCGACCGGCACCGCGACCGTGAGGTCGCCTGTGCTCGTGCGTGAGTCGAACGCCCGCGCCGGTCGGACCGGCACGTACCGACCGGCGTTCTCGACCGGCGCCCCGGACGAGGTGATGTAGCCGACGATGTCGACGACGACGTGGCCCGATCCGGTGCCGAACAACCCGGTGACGGAGACGCCGTTCACGCCGACGGGGATGATCGCTGTGTTCGCCACGGAGATGCCGGGCACCAGGTTCACCGTCGACGTTCCGCCGATCACGTCCGGGCGGTCGGTCGGGAAGGCCTGGATCCACCCCGGTTCGGTTGTGGCCGTGCCGGTGACGGTCATGACGAGCGCCTGTACCTGCGCCATGTCCACCAGGGCGGGCGACGGCACCTGGCGCGGCACGCGGTCGGCGAGCGGCACGCCGTCGATGCGCGTGTCGAGCACGCGCTGTGGCGCGGTCAGCTCGACGAAGCGACCCGCTGCAACCGGTTGAACGGCCGTTGTGAAGTAGCCCAGCAGGTCGACGACGAGGTCGCCGGCGGCGATCGTGTAGAGCGAGATCGTGCCACCGTTGCCGATCGGCACGATCGCGAAGTTGGACCTCGTCTGGCCCGGTCGGTCGGTGTTGAGGTTGGAGTAGCCACCGGCCGATGCGCGCCACGTCGGCAGCGCCTGGACGTACGCCGGTTGGTCGACGTCCACGGCGGTGATGTTGACGGCCAGCGCGGTCACCCCGTCGGTCGGCACGGCCGCGTGGCCGAGCACCGGAAGGTCGCGGATCTCGCCCGCCGCGAACCGGCCGATCAGGTTGGCAGGCCCGATCGCGGACTCGGGTCGCGTGTCGAGCACGCGCTGCGGGGCGGCAAGCGGTACGAACGTCGACGGCGTCGCATCGATCGGCTCGGGCGGTGCCGGCAGGCGGAACTCGCCGTAGCCGTAGACGTTGTCGGGCCCCGCGGATCCGCGATCGGTCACGAAGTGCCTGATGAGGTTGCCGAGCGAACGTGGATCGGCTGCGAGATCGGCGTCGAGCAGCAGCGCTGCGCCGCCGCTCACGACCGCGGCCGCGGCACTCGTGCCGGCAAACCCGCCCCGTTTGACGGTGCTGGCGAAGGCGGCGGCGGCAGAGATGTCGGGTGCGATGCGACCGTCGTTGGTCGGTCCCTGCGAGCTGTAGCCGGCGATCGTGGCGCCGGCGGGCGGG
>DASQTR010000655.1:0-3412 GCA_035641795.1 Ilumatobacter sp. | reverse complement strand
TCGGCAGGCCGTCTGCGAGCGGATGGTGGTCGAGATGGAGGCCGCCGCCGACGACATCGCGGTCGAGCTGGCCCACCAGATGGGCCGGCCGGTGCGCTACGGCGGCAACGAGGTCAGGCGTGGCTTCCAGGAGCGGGCGCGGCACATGATCTCGATCGCCGCCGACCAGCTGGCGGATATCCCCGTGGACGGGCCCGATGGCTTTCAGAAGTTCATCCGACGCGATCCGCTCGGCTCTGTGCTGGTTGTCGCGCCGTGGAACTACCCCTACCTGTGCGCCGTAAATTCTGTTGTGCCTGCGTTGCTGGCCGGGAACACGGTGGTGTTGAAGCACGCCACGCAGACGCTGCTGTGCGCGGAGCGGATGAGCGCTGCGTTCGCCGCCGCTGGTGCGCCCGAGGGCGTGTTCCAGCACGTCGTCGCGACGCACGACGACGTGGCGGCGATGATCGCCGATCCGCGTATCGACTTCGTGGTGTTCACGGGCTCGGTCGAGGGCGGGCACGTGATCCAGCGCCGGGCGGGGGAGCGCTTCATCGGCACCGGTCTCGAGCTCGGCGGCAAAGACCCGTCGTACGTACGACCCGACTGTGACCTCGACTTCACGATCGCCGAGAACGTCGACGGATCGTTCTTCAACTCGGGTCAGTCGTGCTGTGCGATCGAGCGGATCTACGTCCACGCCGATGTGTACGACGAGTTCGTGGACGGCTTCGTCGAGGCGACCCGGGGATACGTGCTCGACAACCCGCTGCTCGACGAGACGACGATCGGCCCGATGGTCAGCGCTCGCGCCGCCGACGGTGTCCGCGAGCAGATCGCGGCAGCGGTGTCGCAGGGCGCCCGGGCGCTCGTGGACGAGTCCAACTTCCCGCAGGCGGCGGCGGGCACGCCCTACGTCGGACCCACCGTGCTGGTCGACGTCGAACACTCGATGCGCGTCATGACCGAGGAGTCCTTCGGGCCGGTGATCGGGATCATGAGGGTCGGCTCCGACGACGAGGCCATCCGTTTGATGAACGACAGCGACTACGGCCTCACGGCGAGCATCTGGACCCGCGACGTCGATGCTGCGATCGCGATCGGCGACCAGGTCGCGACCGGAACCGCCTACATGAACCGCTGCGACTACGTCGACCCGGCGCTGGTGTGGACGGGCGTCAAGGACACCGGGCGAGGTCAGGCGCTGAGCCGGCTTGGCTTCGATCCGTTCACCCGGCTCAAGTCGTTCCATCTCAAGCTGGTGTGAACGGCGCGAGCAGGCAGAATGAGCGCACCATGGCCGACCCTCTGACCGTCGTCTCCGAGCTGCTGCAGCCCGTCTTCGCCGAGATTGCCGGCGGCGCCGACGCCGATCCCGTCGTGCGCCCCTCCGACCGCGCCGACGCCCAGGTCAACGGGTCGCTCGCACTGGCGAAGCGGATCGGTGCCAACCCCCGCGAGATCGCCCAGCGGGTCGTCGAGTCCGGTGCGCTGGCGGGTGTGTGCAGCACGGTCGAGATAGCCGGCCCGGGCTTCGTCAACCTGACGTTCGACGACCACTTCCTCGCCGCCGAGCTCGGCCGCGTTGCATCGGACGACCGGCTCGGCGTGCCAGAGGCATCGCCGAAGCGCAAGGTGGTGGTCGACTATTCGGCGCCGAACGTCGCCAAGGAGATGCACGCCGGCCATCTCCGTACGACTGTCATCGGCGATGCCCTCGCGCGCATGCTGATGTTCGCCGGCCACGACGTGATCCGTGAGAATCACATCGGCGACTGGGGGCGGCCGTTCGGCATGTTCATCGAGCATCTGCTCGACGTCGGCGAGGACGTCGCCGCCCAGGGGCTCAAGCAGGGCGATCTCGACGGCTTCTACAAACAGGCCAACGCCAAGTTCAACGACGACCCTGCCTTCCAGCTCCGGTCGCGCGAGCGGGTCGTCAAGCTCCAGAGCTACGAACCCGAGACGATGGCGATCTGGCAACGGCTGGTGGCGATGTCGAACGAGTACTTCGACCGTGTCTACCGCGAGCTCGGCGTGCTCTTGACGGACGACGATCTCGCCGGCGAGAGCAAGTACCAGTCGCTGATGCCAGAGGTGTACGACCGCCTCGAGCGCGCCGGTCTGCTCGAGGACAGCGACGGTGCCAAGGTCGTGTTTCCGCCCGGGTTCCACAACCGCGAGAACGAGCCGCTGCCGCTGATCGTTCGCTCACGGAGCGGAGCGTTCATGTACGCCACGAGCGATCTCGCCTGCATCGTCGATCGAGTCGAGCGGCTGGGTGCCGACCTGCTGATCTACGTCGTCGGCGCGCCGCAGGCCCAGCACCTGCAGATGGTGTTCGAGGTGGCGCGCATGGCCGGCTGGCTGCGTCCCCCGGCGGAAGCGGTGCACGTGTCGTTCGGCAGCGTGCTCGGCGAGGACCGCAAGATGCTGCGAAGCCGATCGGGCGATGCCGTGAAGCTCATCGACCTGCTCGACGAGGCGATCGAGCGCGCCGCCGCGGCAGTGGCGCAGAAGAACCCGAACCTCGACGACGCCACTCGTGGCGAGGTGGCGCGCGTGGTCGGCATCGGCGCCGTCAAGTACGCCGACCTGTCGACCGACCGCGTCAGGGACTACGTGTTCGACTGGGACCGGATGCTGGCGTTCGACGGCAACACGGCGCCCTACCTGCAGTACGCCCATGCACGCATCTGCTCGATCTTCCGCCGCGCGGGCGTCGCTCGCGCGGCCGTGCGGGGCAACGCGATGACCCTGAGCGCGGAGCAGGAACGCACGCTCACCAAGCGGCTGCTCGGCTACCCCACCGCGCTCGCGGACACACTCGCCACGTACTCGCCGCACAAGCTCGCCACCTACCTGTTCGACTTGGCGCAAGACTTCACCGCCTTCTACGAGCACTGCCCTGTGATGCGTGCCGACGAGCCGGTGCGGTCGAGCCGGCTGGCTCTGTGCGATGTCACCGCGCGGACTCTGCAGCACGGGCTCGGACTGCTCGGCATCGAAGCGCCCGATTCGATGTGACGAGCCATTCGTGACGGGTGACTCGCGGCTTCCGGCGCGGCTGCTACCGGACACGTCGTCGGTGGATGACGACGGCTGGCTGCGAATTGGCGACTGCTCGACCCGCGAGCTGGCGGCCGAGTTCGGCACGCCGCTGTTCGTCTACGACGAGCACCACATCCGCGCCCGATGCCGCGAGGCGGTCGCCGCGTTCGGGCGGGCTCAGGCCATCTACGCCACAAAGGCGTTTCTGTGTCGGGCGATGGCACGCCTGGCGTACGACGAGGGGATGCGGCTCGACGTCGCCACCGAGGGCGAGTTGCACGTGGCGCTCGCCGCCGGTGTGCCGGCCTCGGCGTGCGTGATGCACGGCAACAACAAGGACTTGACCGAGCTGCGACGCGCGATCGCCGAGCGGGTCGGG
>DASQTR010000654.1:0-10717 GCA_035641795.1 Ilumatobacter sp. | reverse complement strand
CCAGGTTCGCCGCTGTTCGACACCTGCCGTTGATCCAGCCTCTGCTCCGGCGCCGATCCCGCGTTCGACCACTTCTTTCGAGCCGGTCCCGCCGGTTCGCGAGACTGGCGGCGTGACGCTGAAACCCAACCCGATGCACATGGTCGACCGCGCCATCGACGAGCTGCTGGCGGAGCACGACCCGGCCGCCACGCCGAACGTCGAGTTCCGAGGCGCCAGGTACGACGCCGGCTTGGCATGGGTCCACTTCCCGATGGGCTTCGGCGGGCTCGGGCTCAAGGCCGAGCCCAACCGTCACGTCGAGAGGCGCCTACGCGAGGCCGGGGCGCAGCCGGCCGATCCGACGATGTTCTTCATGGCGCTCGCCGGACCGACGATCGTCACGCACGCCACCGACGAACAGAAGCGCCGTTTCCTGCGACCGATGTTCACCGGCGAGGAGCGATGGTGCCAGCTGTTCTCCGAGCCCGGCGCCGGCTCCGACTTCGCCGGCCTCGCCACGCGAGCGGTGCGTGACGGCGAGGAATGGATCGTCAACGGTCAGAAGGTCTGGAACACGATCGCCCACATCGCCGACCGGGGGATGCTGGTCGCCCGCAGCAACCCCGAGCTGCCCAAGCACAAAGGGATGACCTACTTCGCGCTCGACATGCGGTCGCCGGGCGTAGAGGTGCGTCCGTTACGCCAGATCACCGGGGAGGCGGAGTTCAACGAGGTGTACCTCACCGATGTCCGCGTGCCCGACGACGACCGGATCGGCGCCGAGGGCGAGGGCTGGCGGGCGTCGCTGACGACGTTGATGAACGAGCGCTCGGCGATCGGCACCGGCGGCGCAAGCGGCACCAAGCCGCGCCGGGGCGGCGCCGCCAACGACGCGGTCGCCGTGTGGGAGGGACTCGACGCGTCGACACGGACGCCGGTACGACGCGACGAGCTGATGCGCTTGTGGGTCCGAGGCGAAGTCGGTCGCCTGACCAACCTGCGCGCGGCCGAGACGGCGAAAGCCGGCAACCCGGGCCCTGAGATGTCGATCGCCAAGCTCGAGTTCGCCGAGTTCAACAAGGAGCTGTACTCGTTCTGCATCGACCTGATGGGGGCGGACGGGATGGTCGGCTACGACTACACGTTCCGGCGCCCGACCGACATCGACGCCACAGGTACGTCGCGCGGCCGGCAGTACGCGTTCCTGCGCGTGCGAGCCAACTCGATCGAGGGCGGCACGTCGGAGATCCTCCGCAACATCCTCGGCGAGCAAGTGCTGGGCCTTCCCGGTGAGCCGCGCGTCGACAAGGATCTGCCGTGGTCGGCGGTGCCGCGCAACTGACGGGCGGTTCGTGAGGCAGGCGAGCGCCCGTCTCTAGCCGCCGCCCGCCGGCTCACCTAGTGTGGGCGCAACAACTTCACAGAAAGCACCGATAACCGTGTCCACGGACCACAACGACCTCGTTGCCCGGGCCAAGGAGATCACCGCCAGAGAACGTGCGGTGTACTCGGAACGCACGAAGCGCTCGCAAACAGCGACGGAACGTGCAAGGAAGGTGATGCCGGCAGGCGTCCCGTCCAGTTTCCAGGCGTACGAACCTTGGCCGGTGGTCGTCAAGCACGCCTCGGGCTCACGGATGATCGACGTCGACGACAACGTCTACGTCGACTACGACATGGGTTTCGGAGCGCTGTTCGCCGGACACATGAACCCCGTCGTGCGGCGGGCGGTCGCGGAACAGCTCGACAACGGGTCGCTCTACGTCACGCCGTGCGAGCTCGACGCCGAGGTGTGCGAACTGCTCGCCGAGCGCTTCGGCCAACCGATGTGGCGGCCGACCAATTCGGGCACCGAGGCCACGCATGACGCGATCAGGCTCGCCCGCGGGGTCACCGGCAGGGAGCGGATCGTCAAGGTCGAAGGTGGCTATCACGGCCATCACGATGAGGTGATGATCTCCAACAAGCCGGCGCTCGATCTCGCCGGTCCCCCCGACCGTCCGCTCTCCATCCCGAGCTCGCTCGGCATCACGAAGCGCGTTGTCGAGGACGTCACCGTCGTTCCGTACAACGATCCGGAGGCGCTCGAGCGGGCGCTGCAGGGCGGCGACGTGGCGTGCTTCATCGTCGAGCCGGTGATGCAGAACATCGGAATCTGCATGCCGCTGCCCGGCTACCTCGAAGCGGTGCGCGAGATCACCGAGCGCTACGGCACGCTGCTGATCTTCGACGAGGTGAAGACGGGCATCACCGCCGGCTACGGCGGTGCCAGCGGCTACTTCGGCGTCGTGCCCGACGTCGTGACACTGGCGAAGTCGATCGGTGGCGGATTCCCGGTGGGCGCGTTCGGGGGCAAGGCGGAATACATGAGTCTGATCAGTGACGGACGGGTGGTCCATCTCGGGACCTACAACGGCAACCCGCTGGTGATGGCAGCCGCCAAGGCGACGCTCGCCGAGGCGTGCACGCGTGAGGCGCACGACTGCGTCACCGCCCGCAACGACCGGCTGGTCGACGCCTGCCAGTCGATCATCGACCAAGCGGAGATCCCGGCTCACACCGTGCGCTTCGGCGCCAAGGGTTGCGTCACGTGGTCGCCGCAGCCGGTCCGCAACTATCGCGACTACAAGGCGACCGATTTCGACCTCGCCTTCGCGCAATGGATCCACGGCATCAACCGCGGCGCGCTGCTGCCACCGGGTCTCGACGACCAGTGGTTGATCTCGCTGATGCACGATGACGCCGACGCCATGCGGTATGCCGACGTGTTCGACGAGTTCGTGGCCGAACTCACCAGCTGACTCCACCCTTCGCCATCTGGTTCTGCCGGCGCGAAAGCGCGTTCTCGGGTCGCTTTCGCGCCGCCAGAGCGCTGTCGGTCAGCTCCAGCCGGGGTCGTCGCCTCTGTAGCGGCTGACGGAGAGCGGTGTCGAGAACTGCCTGCGCTTGCCACCCGACATCGACGCCAGGATCAGCGCCGCCCCGCCGAGGCCGAAGATCGCCGCGCTGCCGAGGACGAACGGCAGCGTACGCATCGCGAGACGGGGGATGGCCTTGGTCCAGACGCCGTTGTCGATCGCCGGCAGCAGCTGCACCGGTATCAGGTAACCGAACACGATCATCGAGCACGTCATCGCCACGAAGAACTCGCCGAGCCCGCGCAGCACATCGCGCCGCTCGGGGCGGGTGGCGATGCCCAGCAGCATCGCGATCGCGCCGATGCCGGCCGCGATCGGGATCATCCACCCGATCGTCGTGCGCGTCGTCTTGAGCGTGCCGATGACGGGGATCGGCAGAATCACGTCATCTACGTTGGCGGCGCGCTGGTCGCGAACGACGACGATCATCTCGTCGCCGGTCACGACGATGTCGTCGTCGCGGTTGCCGATGATCTTGTCGTGGATCTCCTCCGTGATCGGCCCCATCACCGCGGCACCGGCGTGTGTCGAGAGAATCTGCGTCTCCAGGAACGTGCTCAGCTCCGGCGTGTTGAGGCCGAGCACGGGCGCGCTGGCGCTGGAGATGACGCCGTTGATCTCGCCCCGGATGTCGGGCTCTTCGAGGATCGCGGCCGCCGTCTCGCGCGTACTGTCCGGCGTGAAGCAGACCCGCTGCATCCACCACGCCCCGGCTGCGATGCTGAACGCGACGGCGGCGACGAGGAACAGCATGCCTGCCAGCGTCCGCTCCATGGCCGCAGAGTCTGGCAAATCGGCTCGGTAGTCTGCGACTGTGTCCGAGCTCCCAGCCGGCGCGGCCGCGCAGCCGATCACGGACTTCCCCTCGCACGGCAAGCTCCTGGTTCGCGGCCTGACCCGTCGTTGCGCGTGGTGCGGCGACCGGCGGGCGTTCTTCGTCGGGTGGTTCAAGCGCGTGGAGCGTTGCCGCCGATGTGGTCACGGCTACCGGCGCGGCGACCACGCCTTCGAGCTCGGCGCAGTGACGGCGAACATCATCCTCACGTTCACTGCGATCCTCATGACGATCGCGGTGGCGGCGATCGTCACGCTGCCCGACGTGTCGGTGTGGTGGGTCGTCGGCCCCGCGGCGACGGTGGCGATCGTGGGGCCGGCGCTCTTCTATCCGATCTCGTTCACGCTGTGGCAGGCGATCGACCTCTGGATGCGCCCGCCCACGCCAGGGGAGCTGGCGGGAACCGGCGACGCCCGGCTCTGAGGCCGGATTGCCTTGCCGAACGCTTGTTCGGTAACTACAGTGTTGTCATCTGCAGCGCCGGCTGTGACACCCCCTCTCTACGGTGGCTCACAAGGTCGCTCGGATGACCGGTCGGGCTCGAAAGCCCCAACGAAACACACTGAAGCAGGGACAGGAGAATCGGAGTCATGAGTACTGACCGCGACAAGGCGCTCGAGATGGCGCTCTCACAGATCGACAAGCAGTTCGGCAAGGGATCGATCATGCGGATGGGCGAGAAGGGCTCGATGGCGATCGAGGCGGTGTCCACCGGGGCGCTCGCACTCGATCTCGCACTCGGCATCGGAGGCCTGCCGCGTGGCCGCGTCACGGAGATCTACGGACCGGAGTCGTCCGGCAAGTCGACGCTCGCCATGCATGTCGTCGCCGAGGCGCAACGCAACGGCGGCACGTGCGCCTACATCGACGCCGAGCACGCGATGGACCCGGTGTACGCCAAGGCGATCGGCGTCGACATCGACCAGTTGCTGATCTCCCAGCCCGACACAGGCGAGCAGGCGCTCGAGATCTGCGACATGCTGGTGCGCTCGGGCGCGATCGACGTCATCGTCATCGACTCCGTCGCGGCGCTGACGCCAAGGGCCGAGATCGAAGGCGAGATGGGCGACAGCCATATGGGCTTGCAAGCCAGGTTGATGAGCCAAGCCCTCCGCAAGCTGACCGCCAACCTCAACAAGACCCAGACGATCGCAGTCTTCATCAACCAGCTCCGCGAAAAAATAGGCGTGATGTTCGGCTGCTTCTCCTACGGCACTCGCGTCACGCTTGCCGACGGTTCGCAGGAGAAGATCGGCAAGATCGTCAACCAGAAGCTGCCGGTCGAAGTGCTGTCGTACGACTTCGAGAAGGGACAGGTTGTCGCCAAGCCGATCACAGACTGGTTCGACAACGGGCCCGCCGAACGCTTTCTGCAGTTCACGGTCGAACGCGGAGGTGGCAACGGCAAGGCGCAGTTCGCCGCCACCGAGAACCATCTCATCTCGACCCCGGGTGGCTGGCGCCCGGCCGGCGAGATGGTCGTCGGCGACCGGGTGCTGCAGGCCGCCACGGAACGCCTGAGCGACGTTCAGTGGCAGGTACTGCTTGGCGGTCTCATGGGTGATGGCGCGCTGTCGCCTACTCGATCTGGCAACGGTGCCCGCTTCCGGTGGGGCCACAGCCGCAAGCAAACCGAGTACGGCGACTGGAAGGCTGACTTCTTCGCCAACCTCGCGGTCAGCCGCTCCACGAACGCGAAGGGGGACGTGTTCTTCGACATGCAGCCGCTCCCCGAGCTGGCGGAGCTACGCAACGCCGTGTACGTCGCCGGCAAGAAGGTGCTGAGCGACGACTACCTCAAGCGGCTCACGCCCTTGTCACTGGCGATCTGGTACATGGACGACGGCGGATTCACGCTGCGCTCCAAGGGTCTCCAGCAGCGCACCGAGGGCGGCAGCGGGCGATCCGAGATCTGCGTCGAGGCGATGTCGTCCGACACACGCGAGCGTCTCCAGCGCTATCTCGCAGACACATGGGGCGTGGAGGCCGTCCTCACCCACCGCGGCGCGAATCAGAAGGCAGTGCTTCAGTTCCCCACCGCCGAGACGGCAAAGCTCCATGCGCTCATTGCGCCGTTCATCCATCCGACGATGCAGTACAAGCTGCTCCCGAAGTACCAGGAGCGGTTCCAGGGCCTCGATCCCGTCTTCGTGGCACCGCGCCAAATGCTGATTCCGATGAAGGTTTCCCGCATCACGGTCAAGCCGAAGACGCGGAGCATGCATCGCTTCGACATCGAGGTCGGTGGCACGCACAACTACTTCGTCGACGGTGTGATGGTGCACAACTCGCCGGAGACCACTCCCGGTGGTCGGGCGCTGAAGTTCTATTCGTCTGTGCGGCTCGACATCCGTCGTATCGAGTCGTTGAAGGACGGCGCCGAGGTGGTCGGCAACCGCACGCGCGTCAAGGTGGTGAAGAACAAGGTCAGTCCGCCTTTCAGGCAAGCGGAGTTCGACATCATGTATGGCAAGGGCATCAGCCGTGAGGGCTCGGTGCTCGACATGTCGGTCGACCTCGGCATCGTGAAGAAGTCGGGCGCATGGTTCACCTACGAAGGCGAGCAACTCGGCCAGGGCCGTGAGAACGCCAAGACGTTCCTTGTCGAGAACCCCGAGGTGATGGTCGAGATCAGCGAGAAGGTGATGGTCGCCGCCGGCCTTCGCCAATCGGAAGGGGCCGATACTGGCGCCGACACCTTCACCGCCGCCGACGACCAGCCGATCGACGTCGAGTGATGCTGTGATGCGCGACGGGGCGGGCGCGCGCCCGCCCCGTCAGCGCTTGAACAGATCCGTCTCGTCGAGCGGGTCGTTCCACATCGAGATGTGGCTCGCGTCGCCGGTGTACGGGTGCGCCCGAGCGACGTCCTCGTTCAGCTCGACGCCCAGCCCCGGTTCGGTCGACGGGATCACCCGCCCGGCCTCCCACGTGATCGGCCGGCGTAGCAAATCGGCGTGGAAGCCGCTGACGTCCTGAATGCATTCCAGGATCAGGAAGTTGGGCGAGCACGTCGCCAGTTGGATGTTCGCCGCCAGACCGATCGGCCCGTGGTAGCAGTGTGGCGCGAGCTGGGCGCCGAACGCCTCGGCCAGCGCGGCGATCTTCTTGCCCTCCAGCAGACCGCCGGCGCGCCCGAGATCTGGCTGCACGATCGCCGCCCCGCGCGCCTCGAGTACGCGTGCGAACTCGTACTTGGTCGTCAGCCGCTCGCCGGTCGCGATCGGCACCGGCGACTGCGCCGCCACCTTCGCCAACCCGGCGATGTCGTCCGGCGGGACCGGTTCCTCGAACCACAGCGGGTCGTAGGGCGCGATGTGATGGGCGAACCGCACAGCGCCGCCGGCGGTGAACTGACCGTGCGTTCCCACCAGCAGATCGGCTTGCGCGCCGACCGCCTCTCGGATCGTGCGGAGGAACGTCACCGACCGGTCCAGATCGACGAGCCGCGGCTGATGCCCGCCCATCGCCGTGTACGGGCCGGCCGGGTCAAACTTGACCGCGGTGAAGCCGCGCGCCACTTCCTCGGCGGCGCGTTCGGCTGCCATCTCGGCGTCGTGGTACACGTGCGCCCGATCGCCCGCGCGCGGATAGAGATAGGTGTAGCTGCGGAGTGCTTCGTGTACGCGTCCACCGAGCAACTCGTAGCACGGCTTGCCGGCGGCCTTGCCGACGATGTCCCAGCAGGCGATCTCGAGTGCGCTCATCGCCCCTTGCAGGGTGACATCGGGCCGTTGCGTGAACCCGCGGCTGTAGGCCCTGCGCCAGAAGAGCTCGATGTGGTGCGGGTCGCGCCCAACCAGGAACTGGTCCGCGAGGTCCTCGATGGCAGCGGCCATGACGTGTGACCGCAACGTCGCCCCGTACGCCTCGCCGTACCCAACCAGACCGTCGTCGCTGACCAGTTTGGCGATCACGAAGTAGGCACCGCCGAACGATGGCGGCGGGTTGCCGACGACGAACGTCTCGACCTCGGTGACCTTCACGGCGCCAGCATCACATGAACCTCAGGTGTCGTTGAACACGATCACGTTGCGCAGCGCCGAACCGGCGCGTACCTCGTCCATCGCCTCGTTGATCTGATCGAGCGTGAACGTACGGCTGATCAGACCGTCGAGCTCGAGCTCACCAGCGCGATAGCGGCCGAGCAGCGCCGGGATGTCGCGGGCGATGACGGACGTCCCCATCTTCGAGCCGAGGATCCGTTGGTTCAGTCCCGCCAGCCAGCCCGGGTCGTAGCTACCGCTCACGCCTTCGGGGGGCATGCCGACGACGACCAGCGCCCCCATCGAGCCGACCAAACCCAGCGCACCGCCAAGTGCGGCGGGCGACCCGGTTGCGACGAACACGTAGTCGGCCATCGCCTCGTCGCTCACCGAGCGCACGACCGCTGCGACGTCGTCGACTCCGGCCACCGCCACGTCTGTCGCGCCCAGCCGTCGCGCCAGCTCGAGCTTCGCCGGCTGTACGTCGACCGCCACGATCGCCCCCGCGCCGGCCAACCGGGCCCCCTGGACGACGTTGAGTCCCACGCCACCACACCCGATCACGACCACGGTGCTGCCCAGCTCGACTGCCGCCGTGTTGACGACTGCGCCCACGCCGGTGATCACGCCGCACGCCAGCAACGACGCCGCCTTCGGGTCGATCGCATCGTCGACGGCGACCACCTGCGAAGCGTGCACGACGACCTGCTCGGCGAACGCCGCCGTTCGAAGCCCGTGGAGGATCGTCTCCCCGTCGTGCGTGGTGAGCGGCGAGCGTTGGTCGAGCGCGAAGGTCGTGGTGCACGCCACGAACTCGCCGCGCTTGCAGCGACGGCAGTCGCCGCATGACCGGATCAACGTCACCACCACCGACTGCCCGACGTGGAACGCGACGCCGGATCCGACCTCGGCGACCACCCCGGCCGCCTCGTGCCCGTAGACGATCGGCAGCCCCCCACCCCATGCGCCGTCGACACCGGACACGTCCGAGTGGCAGATCGCGACCGCCGCCAGGCGCACGCGCAGCTCACCGGGTCCGGGTGCAGCGAGCTGCAGCTCTTCGATCGTGAGCGGCTCACCGAACGCCCGACAGACCGCTGCGCGAATCGACGTCGCCGTCACGCGCCCGGCTTCCAGATCATCAGCACGAGTCCGACGACGAGCCCGAGATGCGTGAGGCCAACCCCCGCCGACAAGCGCGAGCCGGCCGATTCACCGGGGTCGACGATCGCCGGCCGGATCAGGAACCAGCCGACCGCCATCAGCACCACCCAGTCGATGACAGCGAGCGTGAGCCACGTCTCGGAAACCTTGAACACTGGCTCGTCGGCACCGTCGGGCTTCGACAATCCCGCCAGAGCCATACCGAACACCCACATCAGAAACATCGCCGGCATCACGATCCGCATGTGCAGGCGCCCCAGCGAGGCGCGATCGCCTGCCTTGCGAAGCGTCGGGTACACGAGCAGCGGCCCGAAGGCTGCGACGACGCTGGCGATGTGAAGCACCCCGACGACCTTTGACCACGTCGAGAACGGAGTGATCGCCCACAGCATGCGCGGGCACCATACCGGGCTTCGCCGACGCCGTCAGATCTGCGTCAAGGCGTCGATCAGTGCGTTCTCCACGACCTCGCCCATCGCCGGGTGGATCCAATATTGGGCACGCGCGACGTCGTCGGCGGTCTGGCCGAACTGCATCGCCTGCACGAGCGGCTGGATGAGGATCGACGCCTGTGGACCGATGATGTGACCGCCGGCGATCAAGCCGGTCCCCCGATCGACGAGCACCTTGGCGAACGACGTCTCGTCCACCAGCGCCCATCCGTACGCGGTGTCGGCGTAGTCGCGCCGACCGATCGCAACGTCGCGCCCCAACGCCGTCGCGCGCTGCTCGGTCAGCCCCACCGATGCAACCTGCGGCGAGCTGAACACCGCAGACGGAACGGCCGTGTAGTCGATCGACCGTTGCTCGCCCGGGTGGGCCATGTTCCAGAACGCGACATTCGCCTCCTGGTTGGCGACGTGCTTCAGATGCCAGTCGTTGGCGATGTCGCCGATCGCCCACACGCCCTCGGCGGAGGTGTGCAGGTGCTGGTCGACGACGATCGTTCCGTGGTGGTGCAGGTCGATGCCGCCGACCTCGGCGTCGAGCAGGTCGGTGTTCGGCTCACGGCCGGTGGCGACGAGCAACTCGTCGACCTCCACCTCACGGTCGTGACAATGGATCACGATCCCCGACGAGCGTCGTTCGATTCGGCTCGGAAGCTGACAGGGGTAGAGGTCGACCCGCTTGGAGAAGAGCTCCGTGAACCGCTGCGAGATCTCGGCATCCTCCATGCGGAGCATCGTCTCGGAACGGGTGAAGATCGACACCTTCGATCCGAACGCCTCGAACACGTGGCCCATCTCTGCCGCGATGAAGCCGCCGCCGATGATGCCGAGCCGTTCGGGCAGTCGTTCCAACCGCATGATCGAGTCGGACGTGTGGAAACCGATCTCAACGAGTCCGGAAATCGGTGGGATCGTCGGACGCGTGCCGGCCGCGATGAGGATGTGGTCGGCGGTGATCATGCGGCGCTCGACGTCGAGCACGTTGGGAGCGACGAACCGGGCGGTGGCCTCGATCAGGGTGATGTTGGGCGACCCGTTGGCGCGGTAGTCGCGCCCGTCGACAGAGATCGGGTCGATGCGTCCGAACACCCGGTCGCGGATGGCAGCCCAGTCGGCCCCTTTGACCCGCAGGTCGAGCCCGAGCCGGGCGCTGTGCCGCGCCTCGTGGGCGACGTCGGCCGGCAACACGAACATCTTCGACGGCACGCATCCGCGGTTTATGCACGTCCCGCCGAACACATCGCGCTCGACGACCGCGATCTTCCAGTCGGCTAGGTAGTCGGGGATCGCGTTCCCCGATCCGGTGCCGACGATGATCAGGTCGTACCGCTCCAGCGGATCGTTCACGTCACCAGTGAACCGTGTCCGGCGCATCGCGCGAGC
>DASQTR010000653.1:0-7366 GCA_035641795.1 Ilumatobacter sp. | reverse complement strand
AGCGGGCGGTCGCGGCGGTCACCGCCGCCACCCACGAGTTGCTCGACGCGCTCCCGCCGCGCAAGGTGCCGCCCAAGACCGAGCCGCCGCTGCGCCGCATCGCCCGCGTCCGAGCTACCCAGCACGCGCACGAACACGCACATCCGCACGCCCACGATCACCAGCACCAAACCGCCTGATCGAGAAACGCCAGCTAGATCGCGTCAGCGCGTTCGGCGGCTGCGAACGGGGGTGCTGATCCGCACTCGGCCGGCGCGTACGGTGCGGTTGGGAGCACCAGCAACCGGGGAAGGGGATCGACGATGACGAGCGACGCGGCGACCGTCACCGAGCCAGCAGGCGGCACCGGGAAGTCCGCGGACGGCGAGCCGTTCCGGTTCTTCGACAACCGCGAGAAGTACCTCCTGTTCGTTACGACGACGAGCGAGAAGGCGGTTGTCGCGGCCCGCATCGGCAACGAGCTCGACCTGTTGAAGCCCACGCCACCGGCGCTGCGCGTCTTCGACGCCGGCACGGGCAACGGGATCGTGCTCGCCAACGTTCTCCGCGACCTCCACCGCCGCATGCCCACCGTGCCGTTCGTGGTCGTCGGCAAGGAGGTCAGCATGGAAGACACCCGGCTGACCTTGTCGACGTTGCCGGGACGCTTCTCCGAGCACCCAGAGCTCGTCGTCGTGCTCACGAACATGTTCTACGCCGAGGCCCCAGAGCTCTTCCCGCGCAGTCTGGAAGCGCAGGCCAACGTCAGGTGGTGGGAGATCGGACTCGAGGGCACGACGTCGTTCGAGTTCCAGCAGCAGATCGGCAACCTCGAGAACGTGCTCGCCGAGGGATGGCAGACCGTCTCGAGCCCGAAGACCGGCAACCCCGTGTACGCCAAGCCGTCCGTCCTGGTGCTGTACCGGAGCGACCGCGCGTTCGCGCTCCACGATCTGATCCCGCGCAACATCGGTGCCGCCCAGGGGTTCAAGTACGACCTGGTGCTCGCCGCCCAGCCGTACCGGTCGCGCACGCCGGCCGAGTCGAAGGTGAAGACGGTGCTGGCGCCGATCGCGCGTGCCCTCGCGCCGAACGGACGGCTGGTGGTCGTGCAGTCGACCGGCCACGACCCGGGCATGGAGATCGTGCGCCGCATCTGGCCCAACGACGAGCCGTTCGCCACGCCCCGCCACATGCTGATCAAGGAGCTCGACCGGCAACTCAACGCCGACGGCGCCGACTTCCACTTCGAGCACTACGACGACGCGCAGGCCTTGTTCACCTACAACCTGCACGCGATGCCGAACGAGGTGACCAATCGCCTCACCACGTCGACCGCGCTGGCGGCATGGAACGCCGCCGTGTACGTCGCGCAGATCGACGACGAACGCGTCGCCAAGGCGATGCACGAAGGCAACTACCTCGCTGTCACCAACGACGTCGTTCTGAAGCACGGCGGCTTGTGGTTCCAGGACGAGAGCTTCGTCGTCGTCCGGAATTAACCCCTTCGTTCATGCGTTTACTGGACCGGCTTGACCGGGTTTTCGCCGTTGACGATCCTGCCGAACCTCGCGCGCATGTTGTCGATGCTGTCGGGATGCGTGATCACGTAGAAGCGGTTGGCGAGTACCGCGTCGCGGACCTGCACTGCCACCTCGTCGGCGTCGATCGCCTCGTCGCGTAGCTGCTGGCGACGCCGCGCCTTGTACTCCAGCATCTCCTCCGCCTGCTGCGGCGTGAGCTCGTAGTGCAGACGCTCCGGCAGGTTGCGGGCGGCGGTCGAGATGTTCGTCCGCACCCAGCTCGGGCACAGCACCGAGATGCCGACGTTCGAGCCGTCCTCCTCGAGCTCGTACCTGATCGTCTCGCTGAGCGCCACCACTGCCGCCTTCGTGGCGTTGTACGGCCCCATCCGCGGATGGTGATAGAGGCCCGACACCGATGCCGTGTTGACGATGTGCCCCTCGTCCTGGGCGAGCAGGCGCGGGAAGAAGGCACGGATGCCGTTGATCACGCCCCAGAGGTTGACGCCGATCACCCATTCGAAGTCGCGCCTCGGCAGATCGGCCACCTTCAGGCCGCGGCTGCCCACGCCGGCGTTGTTGCATACGACATGCACGCCACCGAAGCGTTCGAGCGTCGCCTCTGCGAGCGCGTCGACGTCCGCCTCGACCGACGTGTCTGTGACCCGGGCGAGCACCTCGATGCCCTCGCCGGCGAGCGCCGCCGCCTCACGTTCCAAGGCCGGTTGTTCGATGTCCGCCATGACGACGTGCATACCGTCGCGTCCGAAGCGGCGGGCCAGGGCCAGCCCGATCCCGGATGCGGCGCCGGTGACGACGGCGACCTTGCCGGCCAGCGACTGCACGGCTGCGGTGGCTCAGTGCCTGGAGCCGAGCAGGTACGCAGAGTGCAGCATGTCGGGGTTGTCGCGCAGCTCCGCGGCGGTGCCCGAGTACTGGATCTCGCCACCTTCTATCACGTAGGCCGTTGTCGCCAGCGACAACGCGACGTGAGCGAACTGTTCGATGAGGAGCACGCCGGTGCCGTTCTCGGCCACCTGCTCGATTACCGGCATCAGCCGCTTGACGATGACCGGTGCCAGCCCGAGCGACAGCTCGTCGACCACCATCACGCTCGGCTTCGACGCCAGCGCCTGGGCCAGCACCAACATCTGCTGCTCGCCACCGGAGAGTGATCGCGCTGCCGTGTCGAACCGGCGCTTCAGCTCGGGGAATAGCTCCAGCGCGTAGGCGATGCCCTCCTCGCCATCGCCGTTCGGCAGGTTGTAGACGGCGACTTTGAGGTTGTCCTCCACCGTGAGGCTCGGCAGGAGCCGGCGGCCCTCCGGAACGACCGCGACACCGGCGGCGCGGACCTTTTCCGGCTTGGCGCCGGTGAGCTCGGCGTCGCCGATGTGAATCGAACCCGCGGTCGCCTTGAGTACTCCGCCGATGGTGAGCACGAGCGTGCTCTTGCCGGCCCCGTTCGGTCCGAGCAGGGTGGTGATCTCGCTGGGCGGGATCACAAGGTCGACACCGTGCAGCACCGGTCGGTCGCCGCGAGGGACGTGCAGGTCGGTAACGCGCAAGGTCTCGCTCTTCACAACACCTCCATCACAACGTCCCCATCACAGAACCTCCATCACAACACCTCCATCACAACACCTCCATCACAGAACCTCTGCCGTGCCGAGATAGGCGGCCATCACCCGTGGGTCGCGCAGCACCTCGGTCGTCGGTCCTTCCGAGATGATGTGGCCGAAGTCGAGCACGGCAACGTGCGTGCAGGTGGCGCCCACGAGATCCATGTCGTGGTCGACGAGGATCGTGAGCGCGCCGGTGCGCTCCGGGATCTGCTTGATCACCTCGCCGAGGGCGGCCGTCTCGTCGTCGGGCAAGCCCGCCGCCGGCTCGTCGAGGAGGACGAGCCGCGGCTTGCCCACGACCGCCCGCGCGACCTCGACGAGGCGTCGTTCGGCGGGGCCGAGTGTGTCGACGCGATGACGGATCTGCGGACCGAGTCCGACGAAGTCGACGGCGTCGATCACGTCGGCGCGTCGTGTCGAGGCCGACGCTCCGGCGTGTTCGTGGACGAGCAGCACGTTCTCGTACACGGACAGGTTGGCGATCGCCTGTTCCGTCTGGAACGTGCGCCGCAGCCCCCACCGCACGCGCTTGAACGGCGGCATCTTCAGTAGGTCGTCCCCGAACGCCGTAACGCCTCCCCGACTCGGTGCGACGAAGCCGCTCACCACGTTGAAGAAGGTCGTCTTCCCGGCGCCATTGGGCCCGATCAGCCCGTTGGTGCCGACCTCGAAGGTGAGAGTCATGGAGTCGATCGGTGTGACACCACCGAACCTGACCGTGAGGTCGGAGATCTCGATCATGGCGCCACCGTCGTCGATCTCCGGGAGAGCTTGCGTTTGATCAGCCGGCCGACCTTCTCGAGGTCGCCGGCGATGCCTGCCGGGGCCATGACGAGTACCTGCATGACGCCGACACCGAAGAGCATGATCAGGAACTCCGGTGGGATGCCGAGCTTCTGGTCGAGCAGTTGCGGGAAGGCCCGTTGCAGGAACGCTGCGATCACCGCTCCCCAGATGCTGTACACGCCGCCCATCAACACCACCGCGAGCAGGATGATCGATCCCTGTACCGGGAACTGCGTGACGGTGACGCCTCCCGGCGCTGCCGCGAGCAGCGCCCCTGCGACGCCGCTCACGACCGCCGAGAGGAAGAAGCACCACAACTTGAACCTCGTCGTGTTGATACCGGCCGCGACCGCGGTGACCTCGCTCTGCCGGATCGCCGCCCACGCCCGTCCGGGCTTGCCGCGGATGTGCCACGTGACGATGAGGAACAGGACCGCGACGACCACCACGCAGTACCTGTAATACGCCGTGTTCCCCTCGGCGATCGACGGGCGTTCGAGGACCGTCGTCCCGGATGGCACTCCCTTGTCGAAGCCCCAGAACCCGCCGCCTCCATTGGGGAACTTGTAAACGCCGAGCAGGAGGGTGATCGCGCCTGCTCCCATCAGCGTGATCAGAGCCAGGTACAACCCGCGCAGGCGAAGCGCCGGGAAACCGATGAACGTACCTACGCAACCGGTCAGCAGGCCGGTGACGACGAGCAGGATCGGGAACGGCAGCGACCACTGTTGCTGCAGTCGGAGAGCGATCCACACCCCGGCGGCAACGACCGGTATCTGGGCCAACGACACCATGCCCGCCCGTCCGACAAGAATGCCGAGGCCGAGCGTGACCGCCGAGTAGACGACCGTCGTGAGCGCGATCTGCAGCCAGAACGAACTCAGGACGGCGGGGACCAGGAACAGGGCCGCCGCGAGCAGCACGATCAGTGTGACGACACGTGGAACCGTCGTTGCCGACCACATCGACGGCAATCGCGTGTCGACGTCGGCGTCTGCCGCCCTTACCGGGGTCGGCCCCGAGATGGTCGCCGATGACGCGCCCGCGTCGGACCGAAGATCCGCCATCTACGCCATCCTTCCGTGGACAGCGCCACGCCACGCGAACCACAGCAGCACGATGATGGCGAACACGAACGGGGTCATGTTCCTGTAATCACTCAGACTGGCCATCGCTTGCAGGTTGGACTGCACGAACCCGATCACGAAGGCGGCGATCAACGTCACGGTCAGCGAATCCATGCGCCCGATCAACGCCGCCGCGAGTGCAGCGATCGGGATCGAGAACGTCAGCGCCACGATTTCCATCGACACCAAGGTGGCGAGGAGCAGACCCGAGAAGCCGAAGATCACGCCGGAGCCGAACCAGGCAGTGGCTTCGACTCGCCGGACGGGCACTCCGAGCAGCGCCGCGTTGTCGCGACTATCGGCCAGCGCGCGCATCGCCGTGCCGACCTTGGTGCGGTTGAGGAAAAGCACGGTCGCCACGGTCAGAACGATGGGGAAGACCATCCCGATCGCCTGCGTCCAGTTGATGCGCAGCCATCCGTTGACGTACTGCGATTCGTCCGTCGGGAGGGTCAGGCTGCGGGCGTCCGGCGTCCAACGCCACTGCATGAAACCGAGCAGCACGAGCGCGAAGCCGAGCGAGGCGCAGGCCTTGATGAGCGGGTCCCGGCTCGCGAGCGGCGGACCGAGGAACCATCCGTAGACCGTGGTCAGGATCCCGGCGAGCACGATGACGAGACCGTATGACAACCACGAGTTCCAACCCCACTCGTCGACCATCGTCCAGGCCACGATCGAAGCCAGCGCGCCCATCGCGCCGTAGAAGAGGTTGATGACGCCGGTGGTTCGGTACAGAACCACGAGTCCGACGCCCGACATCGCATAGACCCCGCCGAGCGCGAGGCCGATGACCAGATACGGCTTGAAGTCAGGCATGTACCGCCCCCATTTGCGTTCGTGTCATGAGCGTAGTGGTCGAGCCTTCGCGCGAGCGGAGCGGGCCCGCCGGGGATCCGGCGGGCCCGCTCCATCGTTGGTCGGATCGTTGTCCCGGCCGGACACCTACATAGCTGCCTCGGCGGCGCGGATTGCGTCGAGCGGATTGCTCGGCAGGGCGGCGATCTCGAAGCAGTCCTCGAGCAGCTCCATCCGATCGCCGGCGGGGACGACGGTGTAGTCCGTGTTGTTCGACACGTTGCCCTCGGGCAACCCGCTGCTGAAGTACCACGGCTTGCACCACATGTCGCTTTCGACGTTGGTGACCGTGCGGAACGCCTCGTTCACCGTCTCCGGCGTGTACTCGGCACCTTCGCCCATGCGGAGCAGCGCCTCGGTCGCAGCCTTGGCCGCCAGATAACCCATCTGCGCGAACGAGGAGACGGGGAAATCGGGGTTCGCCGCTTCGTGGAGCTCCAGCATGTGATCGCCGTCGGCCTCTCCCGAGTCGAGCAGGTTGAACTCGGCGTTGATCAGGAACTTGCCGTCCCACGCGTCGCTCAACGCCTCGGCAACGGTCGGGTCGTTGGGCGGCGTGGAGCTGGCCCAGATCACCGAGTCGATCAGGCCCTGTTCCTCGATCGCTTCCAGCACGGGCAGCACGTTGGGACCGGTGAAGTCGAGCACGACACCGCCACCCTCGCCGGCCTCCTGCACCAGCCGCTGCGCGAAACCGGCCGGGTCGGCGATCGGGGCGACCTCGAGAATGCTCACGCCTTCGAGGCCGTTCTCCTCGGCGAACTCGACCACACCGCTGTTGATGAGATCGAAGCCGGGGATGTCCGGTGAGGCGACCACCATCTTGCCGGTGGCGCCGGCTCGCAGTGCGGCCTGAGCGCCGCCGAGGCTCGAGTAGTAGGGGCCCATGTTCACCGCCGAGAAGTTCGGGTTGGTGAAGCAGCCCTGGGCGACGCCGGCGATGATCGGGTAGTAGCCCTGCTCGGCGTAGTACGCGCCGTTGACGTCGCATTCGATCAGCGAGGTGCTGCCGACGATGCCGAGTACCTGGTCCTCCTCGATGAGCTTGGTCGCGAGCGACGCCGACATGGCGGGATCGACCTCGGTCTCGTCCTCGTAGTGGTAGTCGATCGGGCGGCCGTAGATGCCGCCGTTCTGGTTCACGCAGTCGAAGTAGATGGCCGACATCGCGGGGATCCACGTGAAGTCGGCGGCGGGGTTGTTCGTGGCCAGCGCGCCGAGCCTGATCGGCTCGCCGGTCGCCTCCTCACCGGTTCCGAGGCCGCATGTGCCCGGCTGGATGATCATCTGGCCGCCGGCCGGCTGGGTGCCCGTCGCCTCGCCGGTCTCCTCGCCCGTCTCCTCACCCGTCTCCTCGGGTGCGGCGGTGGTGTCGGCCGGAGCGTCGGTGGCAGGTGCCGCGGTGGTGTCCGCCGGAGCGTCGGTGGCAGGTGCCGCGGTGGTGTCCGCCGGAGCGTCAGTTTCCTCGGTC
>DASQTR010000652.1:0-3773 GCA_035641795.1 Ilumatobacter sp. | reverse complement strand
ACTTGGACCGTCCGGTCGTGCCCGAGGTCGGGATCATCACCGCGACGTGGCCTTCGTCGACGTCAGCCGGGCCACGCCCGTCCGGCGTCGCCGTGAAGATCTCGCCGGCATCGACAAGGGGCGCATCCTCGACGAGTGGCGCAAGGTCGTCATCGGTGACGACCAATCTCGGCGTGACCTGCTGCACGAAACCGGCCATCTCGGCGCGGGAGCTCTTCGGGTTCACGGGGATCTGCACAGCCCCCAGCTCCATGAGCGCGAGCCAGGTGAACAGGTACTGGTCGGTGTTCCTGGCGGTGACGAGCACGCGGTCGCCCCGGTCGACCCCCGTGGCGCGAAGCGCGCTCGCGGCCCGCTCGATCTCATCCAGCGCTTGTGAATAGGTGTAGACGCGCTCTCCGGCAAGCAGCCACGTGTGGTCCGGAGCTTCGTCGACCGCGCCGCGGAACAGCGCCGGGATCGTCCGCTTCAACGGGTCAGATCGGGAAGAACAGGCCGCGGAACGTGCCCGCCAGCCGCTCGTCGCCGCGGGCGGTCCCGCCGTTCATGCGCGCGTACCCGGTGAGCACCAGCGTCGCCGGATCGAACTCGAGGATCGCCGGGCAGTCGTCGATGTCGCCCGGAGTGAACTGCACGCCTTCGGACGACACGTCGGCGCGCACGTCGCCGCCGTTGTGACCCGTGGTCCGCACCCCGACCGAGTACGGATGATCCACGCCGCTGACGTCGGCCGTCGCTGACCAGAGCACGAAGATGACCGGAACCAGCAGGTCAGCGGCGTCACCCGACAGCGCGTGCGGTTCGCGCATCCCCTCGCGGATGTCCCAGCCGTGCACGGCATAGTCCACGATCTGGAACATGGGGTAGAACATCGCCGGCAGCGGCCCCATGTACTTGTGCGGGACCATGAAGCCCGACCAGTCGTCGGCCGACAGCGCCCTGAACTCGGCCATCATGCGTTCGCTGTCGTCGCGCAGCCTGCCGATCAGCTCTTCCCGCGGCACCTTCCGCAGCGACTTGGCGCTCTTGTCGACGAGCTCGGCCATCCCTCGGAGGCCCAAGGGCTCCTCGGCCGACGCGTTGTTGCGGGCACCGGCGAACGCCGGCAGGTAGCCCTCGGTGGTGTCGACCAGATGGCCGACGACGTCGCGGGCTTCCCAGTTCTCACAAGCGGTCGGCGCCTCCCACCGCGCCGGGTCTGCGACCAACTCGAACATCGCGTCCATCTCGCCCTGGAGGACGCTCAGCACTCGCTCCTTGCTCGCCGGGTCCTGGAAGTTCCAGCTCGGATCGCTCGGCGCCATGGCTCCACCCTCCGCCTGCCTGCGCAGCCTGCTGCGTCGTGATCGTACGGCAGCGCTCAAGGTTGCTCTCGCCCGTGCCGATAGCAACTTGGAGTCGCGGTTCTCACCGCGCATTCCGTCCGCGACGGGCATAGGGGGACGCGATGGGCAGGATCCGTGCAAATGGTCATCGGCGCGCGCTCGTCGGCGTGTTCGCCGTGGCCGCGCTGGCGCTGGCGCTGGCGGCGTGCATACCGTCCAACCCGCCTCGGCCACCGGTGCCGCCCGAGGCCGCGTTCAGCGTCTCCACCGCGCCGCTGGTCGCGTCGTTCACGGACGAGTCGACCGGTGTGATCAACAGCCGATCCTGGGACTTCGGCGACGGTGAGACCTCGACCGAACAGAGCCCGACGCACACGTACGCCACCCATGGCGTCTACGCCGTGTCGCTGACGGTCACCGGCCCCGGCGGAACCGACACCGCCACGCAGGACGTCACGGTGAACCCGCCCGCGCCCTTGGCCTCATTCACGGCCGAACCGCCCTCGGGAACGGTGCCGCTGACCGTATTCCTCGCGAGCACGTCGACCGGGGTCATCGACTCGGTCGCTTGGGACCTCAACAGTGACAGTCTCTTCGACGACGCCACCGGCCCGACAGCGACCCATACCTTCGACGCTGCCGGCGACCACACGGTCGGGCTGTCGGTGACGGGACCCGGAGGAACCTCCACGACCAACAAGGCGATCTCGGTCGCGCTCCCGCCTCCCCCGGTGGCGTCGTTCGCTGCGGTGCCGACCTCAGGGGTTGCGCCGCTGACGGTGACTTTCGCTGACACGTCGACCGGCGACATCACCGCCCGGTCGTGGGACTTCGACGGCGATGGCAACGGGGACGCCGCCGGGGAGGCCGCGTCCCACGTCTTCGAAGCCGCCGGCAGCTACCTGGTCGCCCTGACGGTCACCGGACCGGGCGGTAGCAATACGACGAGTCAGACGATCACCGTCAACGTGCCCCCGCCGGTGGCGTCGTTCACGGCGGTCCCGACCACAGGGACGGCGCCCCTCACCGTGCAGTTCACCGACACGTCGACCGGAAACATCACGTCGATGACGTGGACACTCGGGAACGGTACCGGCTTCGTCGACGACACCCTGCCGTTCGACGAACCCGTCCAAAC
Organism: Ilumatobacter sp.; assembly: GCA_035641795.1. Classification (GTDB taxonomy): domain Bacteria; phylum Actinomycetota; class Acidimicrobiia; order Acidimicrobiales; family Ilumatobacteraceae; genus Ilumatobacter. The sequence continues at coordinate 1,310 of DASQTR010000652.1, read as the reverse complement.
GACGTATGACGCGCCGGCCACATACTCCGCCACCCTGACGGTCAGCGGACCTGGCGGCAGCGACACGGCGAGCCAGTCGATCACGGTGAATGCGCCGAACACGGCACCGACGCTCGAAATCGCGGCGCCGGCCAACGGCGCCTCGTTCCCGGCGCTCACGAATGTCACGTTCACCGGAACAGCGAACGACTCCGAGGACGGCAACATCTCGTCGAGCATTCAGTGGAGCTCGAGCATCGATGGGGTGCTCGGTACCGGTGCTTCGATCAGCGAGGGCAACCTCTCGTCGGGGACTCACACGATCACCGCATCCGTGAGCGACTCCGACGGCGCGCCGGCAACCGCGCAGATCACGATCACGATCACGACGCCGGCGACGACAACGACGCAGCCGCCGCCTACGCTCCCCGACCCGCCCGACGAATGCTTTCCCCGACGGTGCGAGCCGCGCGATCCGGGAGACGATCCGCCCGACCGCCGTTGACGAGACGTGACGGTCAACGACCGTCGATAATCACGCGATGACCGACACCCTCGAATCCAACAAGGCCCTCGTCCGGCGGCTGTGCGAGGAGGGCTTCAACCAGGGCAACCTCGACGTCGTCGACGAGCTCGTCGCGCCCGACGTCGTCACCCACGATCCGATCATCCTCGACGCGCCGACCGGTCCCGACTCGATCCGGGGCGGCATCGAGATGATCCGCACGGCGTTCCCCGACTTCCACGTCGAGGTGCTCGACCTGCTCGCCGAGGGTGACCGGGTGGCGTCGTTCCTGTCGATGAGCGGCACGAACACCGGCGACTACCGCCGCGGCGGTGCGACGCACAAGAAGGGAACGATGCGTGCGTTCTTCCTGTGGCGTGTCGCCGACGGCAAGCTCGCCGAGAGCTGGGGCATGGCCGATCGCTTCCAGTTCCTCCAACAGCTCGGCATGATCCCCTCCGACGACGAGCTCGCCGCGAGGACGCCCAAGGACGATTGACGGCCCGCTACCGCGGCTCCCACGTCGGGACGTGCTTCGGCCCCTCGACGAGGGGCGGCACCTCACGTGGAACTCGAGCGGGATGGTCGCGGTACTGGAGCGGGTGCCGCATCACCGGCTCGCCGTCCGGGCCGTCGGTAACAGTGCCGCGGTCGCGGAACACATCCGCGCCCACCATCTCCCGTTGCGACAGGACGGGTGACGCCGGTACGCCGGCGGCCCCCAGCCCGCGCACGACGTCGTCCCGGTCGCGCTCGGCGATCGCCTTGGCGATGCGGTCGGTCAGCGAGTTGCCCAGCGCGAGGCGCTCCGGGAACGTCAACGCGG
>DASQTR010000651.1:0-2802 GCA_035641795.1 Ilumatobacter sp. | reverse complement strand
GGATCGTTTTCGTGATGCCCAAGTTCGAGGGGCTGACGCCGGGCGCGGTCTGGGAGGACCTCAAGCTGGGGGTCGAGCACTGGGGGAAGTGGAAGCGCGTTGCGGTCGTCACCGACGTCGAATGGATGCGGCACGGCGTCGACTGGTTCGGATGGATGACGCCCGGCAAGATCAAGCACTTCCCAACGACGGAGCGGGAGGCGGCGATCGCATGGGCTGCCGGCACGTCGACGTGACAGGCTCAGGAAGTCCGCGCCGACGCTCGGTGCTTCACGTCAAACGGCGAGCACCGTGTCGAGCCGCACCATCTGCTCGCTGGTGAGCTCCAACTCGATCGCCGCCGCGGAGGACCGGATCGTTTCGGGCCGCGTCGATCCGGTGATCGGGATCACGATCGGCGACTTGGCCAGCATCCACGCCAGGACGACCTGCTGCGGGCTGGCATCGACCTCGAGCGCGATCTCGACGAACGACGCCTCAGAGGTGCCCGGCGTGGCGGTGTCGCCCACGCCGCGGAGTGGACGCCATGCGAGGAAGGCGATGCCGAGCGCATCGCACAGCTCCAACTCCGGCGCGCTCGACGTGAATGACGGCGAGAACTCGTTCTGAACTGACGCCAGACGCCCGCCGAGGATCTGCTGGGCGGTGCGGATCTGGTCCGGGTTGGCGTTGGAGACGCCGGCCATGCGGATCTTGCCCGCGTCTAACAGGTCGCGGATCGCGCCGATCGATTCGTCGAACGGCACGCTCGGATCGGGCCGGTGGAACTGGTAGAGCGCGATGGCCTCGACTCCGAGCCGACGCAGCGACGCCTCGCAAGCTTGACGTAGGTGATCCGGCGAACCGTCGACGCGCCAGCCCCCGTCAGCGGAGCGAAGATGGCCGCCTTTGGTGGCGACCAGCACCTCGGCGGAGTCGCCGTACGAGTCGAGGGCGCGGGCGATCAACGACTCGTTGTGGCCGACCTCCTCGGTAGCGATGTGGTAGGCGTCGGCGGTGTCGATCAACGTGATGCCGGCATCCAGTGCGGCATGAATCGTGGCGATCGAACGAGGCTCGTCGGGCCGGCCCTCGACCGAGAGCTGCAAGCCGCCGAGCCCGATGGCGCTCACAGCCGTGTCGCCGATCTGGCGCATTGGCGAAAGCTACCCGCAGCACCGAAATCCCGGCCGTCGCTCCCGATGCGATGACGGCCGGCGCCCACCCGGCGCACCAAGCACTCCGAGTTACAACGCCGGCTCGAGCAACTGGATGTCGAGCTCGATCTTGACCACATCGCCGAGGGCGACGGCGCTCACGCCGGGCGGCAAGGCAAGGTCGATGCCGAAGTCCTTGCGGCGGAGTTCGCCGGTTGCCTCGAAGCCGGCATGGCGCGGCCCACCCGGGAATTCCTCGATACCGCCGAATGCAAGCCGCAGATGCTGCGGCCGGGTCGTCTCGCCGATCGTCAGCTCGCCGTCGAGCATCCAGCCGTCGTCCACTGCGGTCAGCGAGGTGGACTTGAACAGCATCGTCGGACGGCGCTCCACGTCGAGCAGATCGGCGGATCGGACGTGCGCGTCGCGGTCGGGGTTGCCCGTGTCGATCGAAGCCGTGCGAATCGTCGCCACCACCGATGTGGTGTCGAGCGTGGGCCCGACGACGACCTCGACCTCAAAGTCCTGGAACCTGCCGCGGACCTTCGAGACGCCGAGGTGACGAATCGTGAAGCCGACCGACGAATGGTTGCCGTCGAGCACCCACCGGCCAGGGCTGAGGGGAAGAACGGTGCCCTGGGTGAGGGTGTGTTGCGTGGCGGTGGCTGCGGTGACGTTGTCTCGGGTGATGCTCATGTTCGTCAGCGTGCGCCCGATGGCGGTCGTCAGGAAGGCCGCGATGATCCTGGCCCCATCAGGGCCAGGCTGTGCTCGCCAAACCGCGGCATGATGGTGCCGTGACCGACTCCGCAGCGGGGGGCAATCTCGCCGGCGAACTGGGTGCGTTCCTGAGAGCGTGCCGCGAGCGAACGACACCGCGTGCCGTCGGACTTCCCGATTCGGCACGCCGGCGCACTCCGGGCTTGCGCCGTGAGGAGGTCGCCACACTCGCAGGCGTCAGCGTCGATTATCTGGTCCGTCTGGAGCAGGGACGCGACATCCACCCGTCAGCCGACGTGCTGCTCGCGCTCGCCGACGCCATGCGCCTGACGGAGGACGAACGACGGCACCTGTACCAGCTAGGCCTGAAGAGCGGCAACCACGTCCTCTGCCCGGCCGCTGTCGACCTCACTCGCGCAGTTCCGTCCACGGTCCAAGCAGTGCTCGACGCGCTCGATCCCGCGCCCGCGTTCGTGATCGGCCCGATCGGCGACCTGCTCGCGTGGAACCGCGCGTTCGGCGTGGTAGGTGGCGGGCTGGGCCTGCTCGACGCGCGCAACGGTTCGCCACCCAATCTCGTCCGCTTCGTGTTCGACCACCCGGCGGCCCGCGCGGTCCTCCCGGAGTGGCGCACCGAGGCGGACGAGCAGGTCGGTCGCCTGCGCAAGGCGGCCATGCACTGGTCGCACGACGCGGCGATCGTGGCACTGATCGACGAGTTGCGGCGCGAACCCGAGTTCGACGTTCGGTGGGACGCTCATCCGATCGGCGAGAAGCGCCGCGGCCGCAAGCGCCTGACGCACCCGGAGGTGGGCGACCTCGACTTCGACTACGAGACGCTCGAACTTGCCGGCGACGACGAACTGCAGATGAGCACGTGGCTGGCAGCCGACGCCACCACCGCATCGCGGATCGCCACGCTCACCGGCGGACCCGGCGGTTTGCG
>DASQTR010000650.1:0-4467 GCA_035641795.1 Ilumatobacter sp. | reverse complement strand
GCGGGTGATGCCGGCTCGATGTCGAACGTGAGCGTCAGCCGCGACCCGGTCCAGCGCTCAGGCGTCAGTCGCAGCTGCAGCGAGCGCGGATAGCGATCGCACAAAGGTGCACAGGCCAGCGTCGCGCCACCGATGCGGAGTGTGGCAGTGCGCGTCTCGGTGTCACGTCCCACGAAGGGCCGACTCACGATCTCCAGGATCGCGTCGGCGAGCGGCTGCACCCCGATGTCCAGCATGAGCTCGGCGTGCTGGCCATCGCTCCACACGCCCTGCGCATCGGGTCGTGACCAGCCGCTCGCAAGCAGCCGTGCGCCTCCGGAGCCGGCCGCGAAGCGAACCGTCTCGTCGAGCTCCACATGACACTCGCGAGTCACCATCTCGTAACGGAGCCGTGGCTGAGGTGCCGTCAGTGGATTTTCGGGGAGCGGGACCCCCTTGAGTTGCCTCAGCCGGCTCACGTAGGTCCCGCCAACCGACCATCCGCTACGCGCGAACGTGACCATGCGTGGGTTCACGCCCACCCTCGCCAAGACGCCATCAGCCGTCGAACGCCAGCGCGACGGCCGCGGTTGTCGCGCCACAAATGCTTCGTTCGTCTCGCATGCGAGTGCCGTCAGCTCGGCGGATGCGTTGGGCCGCACCAGATTGGCGTCGATCCATCGCGCGTCCTCCGACGACGGATCGTGATAGGAGCCCGGACGGTGGCCGGCGCTGACGACCACGAGCGTGACCTCGTTGAGGGCGTAGAGGCGAAGGCCTGCGCGCCATGCACGGAACAGCAGGTCCTGGGACGGCTCGACGACGAGGTCGCCTGAGAGCCGCCACCCGCGGAGCCGCACAAGCGCCGACCGGCGCACCACGAGGCTCGACGCTGGGGCCACCACGTTCATCGACGCCGAGGGCGCGTAGCGGTGGTCGGCGAACGCGCCGAGCAATGCGATGTCGAGCTGGTCGAACCGTAGGGGCTGCGAGGCGCGCCGTCCGATGCACGCCGCAGTGCCCATGACGAGATCCGCTGACCGCGCGTGGAGCGCTTCGTAGCACAAGCGCAGGTGATCAGGTAGCCAGTGGTCGTCGTGGCTGAGATAGGCGATGGTGTCCGCGCGACACATCGTGCTGGCGAAGTTGTGAGGACCGGACTGCTCGCCGGTTCGGCGGGCCAGGTTGTGGAAGCGAATTCGTGGGTCGCGGAACGCGTTCACGACTTCTTCCGTTTCTTCCGTGCAACCGTCGCCGACGACGATCAGCTCCCAGTCGCTGAACGACTGGAGTAGCACGCTTTCGATCGCGTAACGCAACACCTGACTGCGGTTGTACGTGGCGATCACGATCGACGCCCTCGGCGCGGAACACCGTGCGCCGTCAGAGCTCAATCGGGATCCGTCTCGAGTCGGACGGCTCGCGGAAATGGTCGGGATCGCCGTAGTCGTATGCCGGACTTGTGACGTTCACGTACAACGCCGCGGTTGAGCCGAGGTTGCGCACGCCGTGCCACACACCGGGCGGGATCACCACCATCGCCGGGCGCTCGATCCCGATCCGAATCTCAGCCACGGCACCGTGCGTCGGAGATTCCAGGCGTCCGTCGAACAATGCCAGCTTGATCCGGCCGTAGGCGCAGAACAACCTGTCGGTCGACCGGGCGTGGGCATGCCACTCTGAGCACGTGCGAGGCTCGATCAGGCGTTGGAAGACTTGTTCGGGGTCCTGCTCGTCGAGCAGCCAGTCACGCCGCCAAACTTCGGTGAGATAGCCGTCGTCGGTGGGAACGTTGTCGATCCGCTTGACAACCAGATCGCAGATCTCGACGTCGTCGACGAACGACCAGTCGGGTTCGATCCGGGGTTTGTCCTTCGTTCCGGTGAGCGACCAGTTGGGTTGCACGTCGAAAACGTAGCGTCACGCTTCGGACCGAGTCCGCGGAGCGCAGCTTCGGCGATCGGGTGAACATCGATGACGACCGGACCGTCGGTCGACACAGGCTGAAACGCCCAGTCGCGCCCGATGAAGGCGGCGAAGTCGCGTGCGCATGCCGTCGGTTCGGCCGACGGACAAAGCAGCCGCACATGGCCGGTGCGGGCGAGCGAGTCGTCCACTGAGTCCCTGATCTGATGTTCGATCGCAACGGATCGAAACGTGACGCCCAGCAGGTCGAGCCCATCGCCGCGCCCAGCGACCACGATTGGCCACGTCGACCAATAATCACCGACCACCAGCCGAGCTTTGAAACGTCTGGCTGCGGCAACGTGCTGATCGGTGGCCTCCAGCGTGGGTATGTCGGTGTGTGCGGTGGCGTAGAGCGGGGCTGCGACGCCGACTCCCGCGAGGACGACGCCCAGGACGACGCCAATCGAGCGCTTGGCGCCCATCCCCGAGCTGTGTGCCGGTAACCGGTTTCGGGCTAGCGCGCCGGCCTCGGCGACGGCGCCCGCGAGCCACAGCATGCCGGCCGCGTACACCGTGTAGAAGTACCGAAATCCGAACAAGTTGAACTCGACCCACCGATTTGCGCTGAAGGCGAGGATCCACGTGAATCCGATGACCGGTGCGACGACGTACACCACCTTGAGTCGCCACGGCAAGGATTGCCACCTGAGGGCCAACACCGTGATGCACCCCACGCCCAACACCGTTGCAACGGAGAGGTCGAGGCTGCCGAGGATACCGCTGACCACCGCACCGAGCCCGTGCCGCGCGCGAGCAACCGAGAAATCGTTGTACATGGACTGCTGTGACGGTCCGTCGTAGAAGAGGCGTGCCGCCACTGCGCCCAGCGCGAAACCGACGATCACCACGCCGATCCCGGCCGCGGAGCGGCGCATGCGACCCTCGCGCGTGTCGTCGAGAATCCACAACATCGGCGCCAGCAGCGCCAGCGAGGGATTGACCAGCAGCGAAGCCACGATCGCCGCGGCACCGGCCACGTAGAAGGTCAGAGCTTGCGGCGAGTACGGCCGCATGACCCATCGTCCGCCCGACAGGAAGAGCGCGAGGCTGAAGGCGTATCCCTGCTCGAAGATGAAGACGTTGCCCGTGGCCGCCCGCATCGGCATCATCACGAGAATCCCGGTGACCAACGTCGTTATCGCCAAGAAGCTTGCTGTCACGCGTCGCCCGGTCGCGTGCAGATGAAACCACGCGAACATCGCCAGCAGACCGAAGAACGCGAAGCCAGCGATAACCGTCTGCACCCGGAAGTTCCAGATCGGGTCGCGGACGGGCCATGCCATCGCCGGTACGACGCTCGCCAGTCGGTCCTGACCCCAGTAGAACAACGTGAGGTGCTGGGTCGAGATCAGGGCAGGAAGCATGGCGTCGGCATTGGCAAGTGGGAGATAGCGGTGCGCCGCGAGAGCGACGAGCAAGCCCACCACGCCTACGGTCGGCATCGTCATCACGACCCCACGCCACACCGATACGCGCCACGAACCCTGCTCAACAGCCGAGCCGGGTGGGCTGGTCGACGTTGCGGTGGTCATCACCGGCGGTTACGCGTGACGCGGCTCACCGCAGGTGCGAGCCGCTTGAGCTGCACGCGTTCGCCAGGTCGCGAATACGCGGCGATGCAATACATCGCACGCACTCCGTCGCGCCAGCCGATCTTCTTGCCTTCGGCGTAGGTACGCCCGTCGTAACTGATGCCGACCTCGTAGACGGTGAGTCCCAGTTGCGCGACCTTCGCCGTGATCTCCGGCTCGACGCCGAAGCGGTCCTCCTCGATGGTGATTCGTTGCAGCGCTTCCAGGCGGAAGGCCTTGAAGCATGTCTCCATGTCCGTGAGGTTGAGGTTGGTCGCCATGTTCGACGCGGTCGTCAACAACTTGTTGCCGACGTAGTGCCAGAAGTACAGCACCCGATGGGGCCCGCCTCCGGCGAAGCGCGACCCGTAGACGACGTCTGCCTTGCCGTCCAGTAAGGGCCCGATGACGACCGGATACTCGGCTGGGTCGTACTCCAAGTCAGCGTCTTGCACGATCACGTACGGCAGGCGGGCGAGCGCGAAACCGGTGCGTAGCGCCGCTCCTTTTCCCTGGTTCGTGGCGTGCCGCACCGTGTGTAGTCGTGGATCGTGGAGCCCGTCGACCACGTCTGCGGTGCCGTCCGTCGAGCAGTCGTCGACAATGATCAACTGGCCGACGAGAGGCGATGCCATCACGGCCGCAACGATCTTTTCGAGGGTGCTCGCCTCGTTGTAGCACGGCATCACGACCGTCAGGCAGCCGAGGTCGGTTGTGGACATCACGCCGACGCTATCGGGCACGCGCGGGGGACTTCCAAGAGATGAACGCGGCCGAGGGTACTGTCGGACAGCATGCTCGCGTATGCCCGTCCGGCGGCAGCACTGGGGGACGGTGACCGGCAGCGCGGGCGGTGGCGGCCGGTTGCAGAGGGATGCGCCGCGCCAGTGTCGCGATCGGTCGACGTGCAAGCATGACGATCTTCTCGCCGCCGGAGTCAGCTCGGTTC
>DASQTR010000649.1:0-6084 GCA_035641795.1 Ilumatobacter sp. | reverse complement strand
GACGAGGGCGGCCCCGCCTGCGGTCACGGTGATCGCGCCGAGGGCGGCAAGGGCGCGCGTGGTGATGGTCTTCTTCATACAGGTTCCTCTCAAGCAGGGTGGCGACCCATCGGGTGTGGTCGGTCGTCAATCAGTCGCGTCGAGACCACCCTTCGGTTCACGTGACTGCAGCGATATCGCGGATGTCGTTCACGAGCGCGACCAGCCCGAGCACCGCGATCGAGAGCCACACGCCGCGAACGACGAGCGTGAAGGCCCGCGGAGGAGACTTGTCCTCGGCGCGCCACGCGTCCCGGGCCGGGATCCAGCCGAAGAGCACCACTGTCGCGACGGCGAGGATGACCAACGTCGGTGGCAACAGCAGCGCGAGCGTCGCGGCAACGATCCAGCGCGCGCGTCCCTGGCGCGCGAACGATCCCTCCCGATCGAGACGGTCGACGGTCCATGAGATGGCGACGCCGAACACGAACGGAAGCGCGACGAACAGCGCGATCGCCAGCCAGGTGGGCGTCAGCGCACGGAAGTCGATGCCGTCGGCGTGAATCAGCATCGACCCGATCACGGCGCCGCACGCCGATCCCACCGTGACGTACCGGAACCATCGCGGACCAACCAGCCACGGGCGCACCCACTGGTACAGCGCGGCGCCGATGACGCCGAACACCGCGCACAGCACGACGAGGTTGTAGGTGCCGAAGAACGTGAACCGCCCGATCGTGAAGTCGTCGTCGCTCTGCATGCCGATCACGCGGTCGTGCGAGGTGAGCCTCAGCACGAGCATCGCCACGCGACTGCCGATCCCCGCCACGACCACTCCGGTCGAGATCCCGGCGAGCGCCAGCAGCACCAGCTCGTCGAGCACGGTGCCTCCGATCGCGCGGAGCGAGCTTCGTTGGGGAACGGTCACTTCACTCACGGCCACCTCACTTGGAACGCCTCACTCCGAACAAGTCACTCACGAACGGCGCTCCGACATCGACGCCCACAACGAGACGAGGGCGAGCACCGGCACCAGCACGAGCGAAACCATCAGGCCGGTCTTGTCTGCCGTGCCGAGCCCGCCGAGGTGGCCGACGTGGTAGCCGAGGTGCAGTACACCCTGGACGAGCCACGCGATCGCCACCCCGGCCATCGCCTCGCGCCGCCATGCTGACCACAACGTGACGACGATCAGCGCGAGGAACAAGGCACCGGCGTCACGAACGAGGTGCTCGTCGTAGACAACGTCGCCGGCCGAGATCCACCCGCGGCCGAGCGGGAAGTCGTCGAAGAAACTGCGCGGCGCGAACGCGGCCTGAAGTCCAGCAGGAATCATGAGCACGGCGATCGCGATCAGCGACCACCTCGCGATCTCCGACCGTTGCACGAGCCGTCCCTTCTCGTCCGAGCGGGTCACGCGGACACATCGTGAGTCTGTCGCGTCTCGCCGGTCTCACGGTTCGCTGCCCGGCTCACTCTGAAAGTGGTTGACGGGAGTTAGTTCATGTAGTAAATAAACAAACACATGGATGTGACGCCCGCCACACCGCGACTCCGGGGACCGCTCGGCGACCGGCTGGCCCGCGAGCCGCGGATGTTGCCAGAGGACGCCCGGCGCTCCAATCGCGGTCTGATCCTTCGGGCGCTGCACCACGGCGGCCCCGCCTCCCGGGCCGATCTGGCCAAGCTCGTCGGGCTGACCCCCGCCACCGTCTCCGCTGTGATCAAGGAGCTACTGGAGGCAGGCTTGGTCGACGAGCTCGGGCGCACCAGTGGGGCCATCGGCAAGCCGGCGACGATGGTCGGCATCGAGCCGGACGCCCGCCACATCGTCACGGTGAGCCTGTCCGAACCCGACCAGTTCGTCGGAGCCCTCGTCAATCTCGCCGGCAAGGTCGTGCTGCGCCGGACCTACGAGCGCAACGACCGCACCGGCGCCGACGCCGTGGCGCTGCTGGGATCGATCTGCGACGACCTCGTCGGCGATGCCGATCGGCCGCTGCTCGGCGTCGGTGTCGCTACGCCCGGCATCGTCGATACCGACGGCACGGTGCTGCGCGCGGCGCGCCTCGGGTGGATCAAGGTCCCCGTCGCCGGCGAGCTGGCGACACGCACCGGCCTCGGGGTCTACGTCGACAACGATGCCAACGCCTCGGCGCTTGCCGAGCTCACGTTCGGCGTCGCCCACTCCTCCGACTTCCTGATGGTCCGGGTCGACCAGGGTGTCGGCGTCGGGCTCGTGCTCGACGGCGCGGTCTATCGCGGCTCGCGGTCGGCTTCCGGTGAGATCGGCCACGTCGTCGTCGACCCCGACGGCTCGATCTGCACGTGCGGCAAACGCGGCTGCCTTGAGACCGAGATCTCGGCACCGCTGCTCGGCCGCCGGCTCGGCGTCGCCGACGACGCGCACAGCGAGATCGAGTTCGTTCGCCGCGCCGGCGAGCGGCTCGGCTCAGCGCTCGCCACCGTGCTGAGCGCGCTCGACATCGGCGACGTGATCTTGTCGGGTCCCGAGCCTGTCGCCACCGAGACGTTCCGCCAGGCGACGATCGACGCGGTCGCCGCCCGGACCATGCCAGAGATCAGCGAGGAACTGATGCTACGGGCCTCCAGCTTCGGGGACGACGACGTCGTGCTCGGCGCCGCCGCGCTCGTGCTCGACGAGGAGCTCGACATCCGTTGACTCCGCAGGCCTCCGGTCCCGCAGGGGAGTCAGGACCGGCCCAACCGGCACGCCGGACGGGTACGCACAGCCCCACCAGACACCGTCCAGAGGAGGACATAGTGAGAATACGAAAGAGCAAGTCCGTCCGACTCGCAGCCGTTCTGGCGGCGAGCAGCGTCATCCTGGCCGCCTGCGGCGACGACGATGACGATGCGGCGGAAGATCCGGCACCGGCTGCCACCGAAGCACCTGCCCCCGCGGCGACCACCGCCGCACCTGCGGAGAGCGAGACGCAGGGCGAGACGATCCGGTTGTGGCTCAACGGCGGCGACACGCCCGACGAGCTCGTGAACTACGCCATCGCCGAGTTCAACAAGATCCACCCGGATGTCACCGTCCAGTTCGAGCGTCAGGAGTGGACCGGACTCGTCGAGAAGTTGACGACGTCGCTCTCGAGCAGCGACAGCCCGGACGTCGTCGAGTTCGGGAACACCCAGGCGCAGGCGTTCGAAGCGGCCGGTGCCGTGGTCGATCTCACGCCATACCAGGCTGAACTCGGCGGCGACGACCTCCTGCAGAGCCTGCGCGAGGCGGGCACGTACGACGGCAAGCTGTACGGCGTTCCGTATTACGCCGGCGCCCGGATCGTGATCTACCGCAAGGACCTGTTCGAGGAGGCCGGGCTCGCGATCCCGACCACGCTCGATGAGTTCCTCGCCGCCGGCGTCACGCTCCAGGAGGCCAACTCGGACGTGCCCAACTTCTCCGGCATCTACCTGCCCGGTCGCAACTGGTACGCCGTGCTCTCGTTCCTGTGGGCGAACGGCGGCGACATCGCCACCCAGGAGAACGGTCAGTGGGTCGGCCAGCTCGACTCTCCTGGATCGATCAAGGGACTCGAGTACTTCAAGACACTCTTCGACCAGGCGAACAGCGCCCCAGCCGACGGCGACGACGCCAACGACTACATCGCGTTCTGCAACGGCGAGGTCGGCATGATGCCGGCTCCCGGCTGGAAGCCCGGCCAGATCGTCAACCCCGACGACGGCTGCCCCGACATGGAGCCCAACATCGGCGTGTTCGCGCTGCCGGGGATGGCTGCTGGTGACACCGCACCGGTGTTCCTCGGCGGGTCGGTCCTGTCGATCCCGACCAACAGCGAGCACCAGGAGCTGGCACTCGATCTGCTGAAGGTCATGGTGAGCCCCGAGTATCAGCGTCAGTTCGCGGCGTCGGGCACGATTCCGGCGCTCAAGTCCGAGCTCGCCAACGTCTCCGGCAGCGATGCCGCCGTGGCCCAGGCGACCGCCGCCCAGAACAGCCGCTTCGTGCCGACCAGCGAGAAGTGGGCCGGTGTCGAGGCTTCGTTCGTGCTCCAGGACATGCTGACGTCGATTGCCCAGGGCGACGACATCGCATCGGCGGCTGCGACTGCCGACGCCGCGATCGAGGCCCAGCTCAACAGCTAGACAGCGGTCCGGCAAACCACCACACTCCCCACATCACCTACGGACAGGGCCGATGACGTCGACGAGCACGCCCGCACTCGTGGCGGACGATCGGATCACCACCGATCGACTCCCCACGGCGCGCCGCCGTCGGTCATCGGCCCTTCCGTACTGGTTGCTACTGCCGGCGACCAGCGTCATGGTCGTGATGCTCGGCTACCCCCTCTACCGGCTCGCCGTGCTCTCCGTCCACGAGTACGGCATGTCGCAGATCTTCGGGGAGCCTGCGGCGTGGGTGGGGCTCGACAACTTCCGAGCCATCCTCAGCGAGCGGTACTTCTGGACCGTCCTGTGGCGCACCCTGATCTTCTGCGCCGTGAACGTCGCCGGCACGATGGTGCTCGGCGTGCTTCTGGCGCTGCTGCTCCAGGCCCTCGGCAAGAAGATGCGACTGGTCGTGTCGACCTCGCTGATCCTGGCCTGGGCGATGCCTGCGCTCACCGCCACGGTCGTATGGCAATGGATCTTCGACACGCAGTACGGGCTCGTGAACTGGGCGCTCTCCAGGCCCGGCCATTCGTGGTTGGCGGAGCCCACGTCGTTCTTCATGGTCGCCACGATCATCGTGGTCTGGATGGGCGTGCCGTTCGTGGCGTTCACCACCTACGCCGCGATGAGCCAGATCCCCACCGAGCTGATCGAAGCGGCGGAGATCGATGGTGCCGGCGCGGTGGCCCAGTGGCGCTACGTCATCTACCCGGCCATCAAACCGATCCTCCTGATCATCACCTCGCTGTCGATCCTCTGGGACCTCCGCGTCTTCACACAGATCTATGTGCTCCAACGTGCAGGCGGTATCTCGCGCGAGACCAACCTGCTCGGCGTGTACGCCTACCGCATCTCGATCGGCGAGAACAGGTTCGACATCGGCGCCGCCATCGCCATCGTGATGGTGCTGATCACCTTGCTGCTCACGATCACCTACCTCCGATCGATGGTCCGTCAGGACGAGCTCGCATGATGATTTATCGCGTTCCCCGGCCACGCAGGCCGTTGCTGGCCACTCGCTCGCTGGCGCTCGCTCGCTCGCATTCGCGGAGTGTCTTCCCGTGACGATGGCGCATTCTCGATTGCGCTTGCGGCGCGCCGGTCTGAATGGGCTCGGGCTGCTCGTCGCGGGGATCGCGATCTTCCCCGTGTACTGGATGGTCCTCACGTCGTTCCGGCGCGGCGTCGAGATCCAGTCACCGAATCCGTCGTTCGTGCCGTTTCCCGGGACCCTGCAGAACTATCGCAAGGTGTTCGAACGCGACTATTTCTGGACCGCCGTCAAGAACAGCCTGATGGTCACGACGGTGACCGTGATCGTCGCACTACTGATCGCGTTCCTCGCCGCCGTCGCGCTCGCCCGGTTCCGCTTCCGGGGTCGCAAGGGTTTCCTCGCGCTCGTGCTGATCGTGCAGATGATCCCTGGCGAGGCGCTGGTCATCTCCATGTTCCGTGTGCTCGACGGCTGGCAACTGATCAACACCGTGATCGGGCTGTCGATGACCTACCTCGTGTTCGTCCTGCCGTTCACGATCTGGACGTTGCGCGGGTTCGTCGCCGGTGTACCGGTCGAGCTCGAGGAGGCCGCCATGGTCGACGGCGCCAGTCGCCTGACCGCCTTCCGCAAGATCACGTTCCCACTCGTCGCGCCCGGGCTCGTGGCAACCGCGGTGTTCGCCGTGATCCAGGCGTGGAACGAGTTCATCTTCGCGCTCGTGATCATGAACCGGCCCGAGCACCAGACCCTGCCGGTGTGGCTGCAGGCATTCAACGAGGGCGCTCGCGGGACCGACTGGGGTGGCGTGATGGCGGGCTCGACGATCATGGCGCTGCCCGTGATCATGTTCTTCCTGATCGTGCAACGCCGCATCACGACCGGGCTCACGGCCGGGGCGGTGAAGGGATGACCCCGCGTCACGAGGACGTGACCGTCGGCGTCGACGT
>DASQTR010000648.1:0-4859 GCA_035641795.1 Ilumatobacter sp. | reverse complement strand
CGCCGCCTCGATCAGTGCCGGCATGAGGGTCTTCGCCCGCTCCGGCTTCATGATGCCGGCGGCATCCTCGACGTAGATCGCGTCTGTGATGCCCCACCTCACGTAGTCGCGGACCCGGTCGGCGAACCACTCGTCCGTGTGGACGGGGCTGATGCCGTACATGATCGCCGGCACCACCTCGCACCCGACGTCGGCGACGACGCGGCACAGACGCTCCATCGCGTCCATGTTGTAGAGGCAGTCGTAGATCCAGAAGCTGTCGATGCCGTGCTTGGCGAGCGTCCGGATCCAGAGCTCCATCAGCGAGTCGGGCGTGAGCCCGAACTTGGCGATGCAGTTGCTGCGCGACCCCGAGCGAAGCCGCGACGTCGGCAGCCACGATCGCCACAGATCGAGTCCGTCCCACGGGTCTTCCCGGTTGTACCGCATCATGCACTCGAAGATCGAGCTGCCCGTGAGGTCGACGACCCGGTAGCCCGCGCACTCCACGTCCTCGGCAACATCCGCAAGATGGGCGACCTTCATGCGCATCCCCCACAGGCTCTGTTGGCCGTCGCGGAGCGCCTGGTCGATGATGTCGATCTCAGCCATCGGTCGATCCCACTGCGCCGGCGCTCGGCCACGAGGTCGACATCATGGCGGGCAGGACGGTGGCCTCGAGCCAGCGGGTGTTGATTGCATCGTTGCGGAAGTCGTCGTGCGTCAGTACGGCGCGGTGGAGGTCCCGAGTGGTCTCGACACCCTCGATCTCGAACTCGTCGAGCGCTCTCAGCGCCGCATCGATCGCCTCTGACCGGTCGGCGCCAACGACGATCAACTTGGCGATCAGCGAGTCGTAGTACGGCGGAACCTCGTAGCCGGCGAAGGCGTGGCTGTCGACGCGGACGTCGTCGCCGGCAGGCGGGTCCCACCGCGTGATCGTGCCGGGTGAGGGCAGGAACCCGTTGGCGACCGATTCGGCGTTGATCCGGCATTCGATGGCGTGACCGCTGATGGCGACGTCGTCCTGGCTGAAACCGAGCGGCTGGCCTGCCGCGAGGCGTAGTTGGGCGCGGACGATGTCAACCCCGGTGACCATCTCGGTGACCGGGTGCTCGACCTGCACCCGCGTGTTGATCTCCAGGAACGAGAAGTCCTTGCGGTCGAGATCGACGAGGAACTCGACCGTGCCCGCCCCGCGGTAGTCGAGCTCGCGTCCCAGCGCGACGGCGGCGTCGGCAAGGCGTTGACGGAGCTCGCTGGACAGCACGGCCGCGGGTGCCTCCTCGACGAGCTTCTGGAAGCGGCGCTGGGTCGAGCAGTCACGGTCGCCGAGGTGGACGATGCGGCCGTACCGATCGCCGAGCAGTTGCACCTCCACATGCCGGGCGTTCTCGATGTACCGCTCCACGTACATGCGTCCGTCGCCGAACGCAGCGTCGGCCTCGCCCGATGCGCCGCCGAACATCGCCGCCAGTTCGCCCGCACTGTCGACGCGGGCCATGCCCCGCCCGCCACCCCCGGCGACCGCTTTGAGGAGAACCGGATACGCGAGGTCGTCGGCGACAGCGAGCGCGGCAGCAAGTCCGCTCACAACGTCCGATCCGAGACCCGTCGGGACGCCGGCGGCGCGGGCGGCGCGGCGCGCCTCGACCTTGTCGGCACCGCGCCGGATCGAGTCGACGGAGGGGCCGACGAAGATCAGCCCATGTGCAGCGCACGCCTCCGCCAAGTCGGCGCGCTCGGAGAGGAAGCCGTAGCCGGGGTGGATTGCGTCGCAAGACGTCAGCAGCGCGGCGGCGATGATCTGTTCGACGCGGAGGTAGCTCTGGGTGGCACTGGCCGGGCCGATGTGGACGACATCGGCCGCCAGGCGCGCGGCGAGCGAACCCTGGTCCGCCTCGCTGACAGCCACGATCGGTTCGATGCCTTCCTGCCGGCAGGCCCGAACGATGCGCACTGCGATCTCGCCGCGGTTGGCGACGAGTACACGACGGATGGTTCTGCTGGATGTCAAGACGGCGACCCGGACAGAGCGATCGCGAAGAGTGCCTCGCCCTTGTGAACCGACGCGCCATTCGCGCCGTACACAGTGATCACCTCGCCTGCCACGCCCGCCTTGACGTGGTTCATCAGCTTCATCACCTCGACGATGCACACAGTCGATGAGGCGTCGACGGTGTCTCCGACTTCCGCGAACGGTGGAAGGCCCGGCTCCGGCGAACGCCAGAGGATGCCCGGCGACGGCGATACGACGACGTGGGCGCCGACGGGCGGTTGCAACGCCGACGATGGTTCCCCGGCATCGCCTTCGGAGGCGGGTAGATCGACGCCTGCATCCCCCGGTGTGGACCGGCCAGTCACAAAGGGATCGGCGGGCACGGTGGGATCCGGCGACGTGATGGCAGCAGTTGTCGTACCGGCTGGAGAGGCCGAGAGGTGAACGCGCACGTTGCCTGCTCGGACGTCGATCTCTGACCAGTCCGATCGCTCGAACGCTTCGACGACTCGCTTGATCGCATCCTGGGCGCTGCTCACTACGATCCTTCGCTCGTCACGGTGCAGGTCGAAATCATCCTATGTTTGGGGGCCTGCGTGCTAGTTGCAGCAACGACCGGATCCGCGGCCCAATCACCGCGATCAACGCTGAGGTTGGCGAGAATTGCCCTCCGTGCAATCCTGAGCCATCAAGGTGCGCCTGCGAGTGCGGGACGGCGACACCGAAACATTGGAGGTTTGCAGTGAGCGTCACCACGAAGGCGATCGACAGCGTCAGGGAGATGATCCGCTCTGGTGAGCTCAGCCCGGGCGACCGGCTGCCACCCGAACACGAGTTGGCCGAGCGACTCGGCGTGTCGCGTGGCTCCCTGCGCGAAGCGGTGCGCGCGCTCTCCCAGATCAGCGTGCTCGACGTGCGCCGAGGTGACGGTACCTACGTGTCGAGCCTGGCGCCCAACGAGTTGCTGTCCGGCATGGTGTTCGCGATGGAACTGCTCCAGTCGCACGGTCTGGAGGAGGTTGTCGAAGTGCGGCGGCTGCTACTCCCGTCGGCGGCAGCGCTCGCCGCACAACGGGTGACCGAAGACCAGCTCCTCCAGATGCACGCCGTCGTCGACCAGCTCGAGCGGGCCACCGACCCGGACGAGATCGCTGGCCTTCATCGCCGGTTCGGGGCACTGGTCTCCGACGCCACCGGGAACGAGACCCTCAGCTCGATCCTGCGCGCCCTTCAGGTCCGCGGCGAGAACGTCCGCCGCGCTTGGTTGAGCGCCGATCCCCTCCATCGCGACATCGCCCTCGCACATCAGCGGATGCTCTTGGATGCGCTCGAACGAGGGGACAGCGAAATGGCGAGGTCGATCAGCACCGTGCAGGTCGACGAGCGTCGGCGCTGGATCGAACACCTTCGCACCGGAGCGCCGGCCGCCCAGTCGATGATGGGCCGGGCGCTCACTCCTGAGCCGACGTAGGGCTCTAGACGATTCTGCTGACGACGAAGACGATGAGACACACGGCCAACAGCGCGATGGCGACCGCCGCCAGACCGTCTCGGCTGTCTCGCTTCGCTGCCTCTTGGGCAACATGCTGAGGTTCTTCGTTCATCTCGCGGGTCCTATCGACGGTTGTGGCACACCGATTGTCGACCAAGACCAGGGGACGTTTCAAGCACGGACGTCACACGTGATCGAACGCGCTGCCTCACCCTGCGGGCGTGACCAAACCTTCGCTGTCGATCACTTCCCTGGAGAGCGTCCGATATCCGGCGTGGTCGAAGAGCACGACCAATTCGTCCGACGACTCGGAGACGACCTCGCCGACACCGAACGTACGGTGTCGGATCAGGGCCGCTTGCTGTCGCCGACGACGCCGTACCCCTTCGCTGTCGCACATGTCGCAATGACCACACGCGGCCAGTGTCGGTTCACCCAGGTAGCCGCTCACCATCGCCCAGCGGCAGCCGCGCGATTCGACCAACCGGTCGATCATCAGCCGCCGAGAGGCGAGCAGCGCCGCTCGGTCGTCGAGGGCTGCAGCGATCGACGCGCGAGCCTGGCGCCATCGCTCGGTGCTGGCCCGGACGGTCATCTGCGGACCGAGCTCGATCACGCCGTGTGACCTGAGCAGCACGAGCGCCTGCAGGAGCCGGCCTGCCGTGCTTGCCGTCGCGTGACGCAGGTCGTCCACGTTGGCATCCCGTCTCGCGCCGGCGCGGACGATGTGCTCGCAGAGCGCGATGTCGGGCAGCGAACTGCCGGACATGAATCGGCGTCGGCTCGCGACCCCACTCACGACGTGCAGGGCGGCGTGCGACTGCTCGCCGTCGCGGCCGGCGCGGCCCACCTCTTGGTAGTAGGCGTCAATCGTCTCGGGCGCATCCAGGTGGATGACGAAGCGCACATGTGGCGCGTCGATGCCGAGCCCGAAGGCGCTGGTCGCAACCACGACCGAATCCCGGTCCGACCGAAACAGCCGGTGCACGTCGCGCCGCCGCGCCGCGGACAACGAACCGTGATACGCCATGGCCGGTCGCCCGCTGGTGCTCACGTCAGCGGCGAGCTCCTCCGCGTGGCGGCGAGTGGGTACGTAGACAAGACCACTGCCATTCCGGGACGCAACGTCGCCCAGCACACCATCGTTCGCAGCTGCGCGATCGGCGTGCGAGACGATCGACAGGTGAATGTTGCGTCGTTCCGGCGGCGCCGTCAGCACTTCCGGCTGCTCCATACTGAGGGCGTCGATGATCTGCGCCCTCACATGAGGCGCGGCGGTCGCGGTCAGTGCCAGCACAGGCGGCCGTCCCAGCACGTCGCGCACGGGGCCGATGCGGAGGAAGTCGGGACGAAAGTCCGAACCCCACGCGTCGACGCAATGGGCTTCGT
>DASQTR010000647.1:0-6685 GCA_035641795.1 Ilumatobacter sp. | reverse complement strand
TTTTCGGTCGACGTACGACTACGGCCCGCTCGGTTCGCTGCTGCTGCGCAACATTCGCGAGTCCTGGATCCGTCGCATGGTCCAGCAGCGCGACGACGTGGTGCTGATCGACGCCGCCATCCTCGGCCCAGCCCAGATCTGGGAAGCATCAGGGCATCTCGCGAACTTCAGCGACCCGCTCGTCGACTGCACCAACTGCAGGAACCGGTTCCGCCTCGACAAGCTCGACGACCCCGACACGTGCCCGAGTTGCGGCAAGCACGGCACCTTCACCGAGCCCCGCCAGTTCAACCTGATGTTCAAGACCCACGCCGGCCCGGTCGAGGACGCCGGTGCCGTCGCATACCTCAGGCCCGAGACCGCGCAGGGCATGTTCGTCAACTTCTCCAACGTGCTCAACTCCACACGCAAGAAGCCACCGTTCGGCATCGCCCAGGTCGGCAAGAGCTTCCGCAACGAGATCACACCTCAGAACTGGATCTTCCGGACGCGCGAGTTCGAGCAGATGGAGATGGAGTTCTTCGTCCCACCTGCAGAGTCGGAGAAGTGGTACGAGTACTGGTGCCACGAGCGTCTCGACTGGTACCTCGACCTGGGGGTACCGAAGGACATGCTTCGTCTCCGTGCACATGGCGCCGACGAGCTGTCGCACTATTCATCCGGCACGTCCGACGTCGAGTTCCTCTTCCCATGGGGATGGGACGAGCTCGAGGGTGTCGCCCAGCGTTCCGATTATGACCTGCGCCAGCACGCCGCCCGTTCCGGTGAGCGGCTCGACTACTTCGATCCGGCGACCAACGAGCGCTATCAGCCGTACGTGATCGAGCCCGCCGTCGGTGTCACCCGCCTCTTTGCGATCTTCCTCCTCGCCGCATATGACGAAGACATCATCAACGACGAGCCGCGCACCGTGCTACGCCTGCACCCGCGTCTCGCTCCGTACTCGGTGGCGGTGCTGCCGCTCAGCAAGAAGGACACACTGACGCCGCTGGCCCACCAGATCCGCCGCACGCTGAGCGAGCGGTACATGGTCGACTACGACGAGACCCAGGCCATCGGTCGCCGCTACCGCCGCCAAGACGAGATCGGCACGCCGCTGTGCGTGACCGTCGACTTCGATTCGCTCGAGGACGACGCCGTCACGATCCGCGACCGCGACACGACCGACCAGGTGCGCGTGCCGGTCGCCGAGGTCCAGCAAGCCGTGTCCGAGCGGCTGGGATTCTGAATTACAGTCGGCTCGGGTGGCCACGTACCTCGACCGCATACTCGAGCGTCACCGCGCACTCGCCGCTGCCGAGACGCGATCGCTCGACGATCTGCTCGCGCAGGCCGTCAACGTTTCGGAGGCACGTGGCTTCCGCGCCGCGTTGCAAGCCTCCGAGTCACTGGCCGTGATCAGCGAGATCAAGCGACGCTCGCCCTCGAAAGGGGACCTGAACCGCGATCTTGATCCGGCGCTGATGGCGAAGGCCTACGAAGCTGGCGGTGCGGCGTGCTTGTCGGTGCTGACCGACGAGGAGTTCTTCGGTGGATCGGTTGCCGATCTCCAGGCGGCGCGCGCAGCGTGTTCGCTCCCTGTGCTGCGCAAGGACTTCACCGTGTCACCGTTCGACGTCGCCGACGCCCGGCTGATGAGTGCCGACTGCCTCCTGTTGATCGCCTCGGCGATGAAGGCGTGCCAGCTCGCCGACCTGCACGCGTTGGCCGTGGACCTCGGTCTGGACGTGCTCGTGGAGATCCATGACGAGTACGAGCTCGAGGCCGCTTTGGACGCCGACGCCACGATGATCGGGGTCAACCAACGCGACCTGTACACGTTCGAGGTCGACCATGCGCGCGCCGTCCGCATGGCAGGCGAGATTCCTGCCGGGATCGTCAAGGTCGCCGAGTCGGGCGTGCGCGACGCCGAGGATGCGCGCATGCTGCGCGACGCCGGCTACGACGCGATCCTCGTCGGGGAGACGCTCGTCACCGCCGCCGACCCTCGGTCGACGATCGTGGACCTTCGTCGACCTGTGTGAGCAACGTCCTCTCCGCGGGCGGCACTTGATCGGTACTGTTCTGCGCACATGTTCGTGAAGATCTGCGGGATCACCAACGAGGACGACGCGCTCTTCGCGGTGGCGATGGGAGCCGATGCCGTCGGCTTCATCTTCGCTCCCTCGCCCCGGCAGATCGCGCCGCAGAAGGCGTACGACATCACCCGTCGCCTCCCGCCCGAGATCCTCACCGTCGGTGTGTTTCGTGACGAGCTACCCGGACGCGTCGTCGAAACCGCTCACCGCGCCGGCGTCAAGGCCGTCCAGCTCCACGGCCGCGAGACACCCGAGCAGACGGCTGAGGTCGCCAACAGCATCCGCTGGGTGATCAAGGCCTTCAGCGCCACATCGCCGGAGCTGCGCCGAGCCGACCGGTATGGCACCGATCTCGTGCTCGTCGACGCACCGGCGCCCGGGTCGGGCAAGCTGTTCGACTGGGGCCTCGCCAGCGACGTCCCGCCAAATCTGCGCGTCATCCTCGCCGGCGGGCTCGACCCGGACAATGTCGCCGACGCGGTCAAGGTCGTCGAGCCGTGGGGGGTGGACGTGGCGAGCGGCGTGGAAGCGGAATCGGGCGTCAAGGACCCAAGCAAGGTGCGCCGCTTCATCGTCAATGCCCGGGCCGCCGCGCCACAGCCCTACCTCGGGCCCGACGAGCTGCCGTACGACTGGGCCGACGAATGAACGACGAGAGCCGGTTCGACGCCGACTCGCTGATGAACGAACCTGACGCCACGGGCCGTTTCGGGGAGTTCGGTGGGCGGTTCGTCCCGGAGACGCTGATTCCGGCCTGCCAGGAGCTCGAAGCCGGCTTCCGCACGGCCTGGGCCGACTCGGGCTTCCGCGGTGAGCTCGACACGATCCTGCGCGACTACGCCGGTCGCCCGTCGATGCTCACCGAGTGCTTCCGGTTGAGCGAGGAGCTCGGCCTGCGCGTGCTGCTCAAGCGTGAGGACCTCAATCACACGGGTTCGCACAAGATCAACAACGTGCTCGGCCAGGCGCTGCTCGCCAAACGGATGGGCAAGACGCGGCTCGTCGCCGAGACCGGTGCGGGCCAGCACGGGGTGGCCACCGCCACCGCGGCGGCACTGATGGGGCTCGAGTGCAAGGTCTACATGGGCGCCGTCGACGTCGGGCGCCAAGCGCTCAACGTGTTCCGCATGCGATTGCTGGGGTCCGAGGTCGAAGCCGTGCACAGTGGATCGCGCACGCTCAAGGACGCTGTCAACGAGGCCCTGCGTGACTGGGTTGCGACCGTCGGCGACACGCACTACTGCCTCGGTTCGGTGATGGGCCCACATCCGTATCCGTGGATGGTGCGCCAGTTCCACCGCGTGATCGGCGACGAAGCGCGCGAGCAATGCCGGACCCTCACCGGCCGTGACCCCGACGTGGTCGTCGCCTGCGTGGGCGGCGGCTCGAACGCGATCGGATTGTTCTCGGGCTTCGTCGACCTGACGACACGACTGATCGGAGTCGAGCCGTCCGGTGGTGCCGCCGTTGGTCACGGCGTGCCCGGTGTGGTGCACGGCATGCGCAGCTTCCTGATGCAGGACGAATACGGGCAGGTCGAAGAGGCCATGTCGATCTCGGCCGGGCTCGACTATCCGGGCGTCGGGCCCGAGCACTCGTACCTGGCGACCATAAGGCGCGCCGAGTACCCGAGCGTCACAGACGCCGAGGTTGTCGACGCCTTCCAACTCCTGGCGCGCACCGAAGGCATCATTCCCGCGCTCGAATCGGCGCACGCGATCGCGTGGCTGGTTCGCGAACGTGAGTCGTTGCGAGGTCAGACGGTGATCCTCAATTTGTCCGGTCGTGGCGACAAGGACGTCGCCCAGATGATGGATGTGCTCGGCATCACAGGTGGGTCGGGGACCGCGTGATCGGTCCGCTCGAGGGTGAACTGCGGGCCAAGCGCGACGCCGGTCGCAAGCTGCTCGTGCCGTACATCACCGGCGGGTACCCGGGGTGGGACGATGCGGTCAGGGCGGCGGCCGCCAACGGCGCCGACGCGATAGAGATCGGCATCCCCTTCTCGGATCCGGTGATGGACGGGCCGGTGATCCAACAGGCCTCGCAGGCGGCGCTCGACCGCGGGGCGACGCCGCTGTCGGTGCTCGCGAGCGTGCCCGGGCTCGACGTCGAGCTCCCGCTCGTGGTGATGACCTACTACAACATCGTCCACCACGACGGGCACCGGCGCTTCGCCCACCGGCTCGTGGAGGCCGGTGTCGCCGGCTGCATCCTGCCCGACCTCCCGCTCGAGGAGTCGGAGCCGTGGTGCCGGGCGGCGGACCACGAGGGTGTCGAAACCGTGATGCTGGCGGCGCCGACCGCCCCAGACGAGCGCTTGCCGCGCATAGCCCGCCGTGCCCGGGGGTTCGTCTACTCCGTTGGATTGCTGGGTGTGACGGGGGAGCGGGACCAGCTGGCGGCCTCGGCGACGGCGCTGGCGGCGAGGGTCAAAGCGGTCACCGACGTGCCTGTGCTGGTGGGAGTGGGCGTGTCCGATGCCGAGCAGGCGTACCAGGCGACCCGGATCGCCGACGGCGTGATCCAGGGTGCCTCGGTCGTACGCCGCCTGATGGAGGAGGGCGCCGACTCGGTGGGCAGCTACGTCGCCGAGGTGAGAAGGTCGATCGACCGCGTCTGACTCGCCTTCACCGAGCGCGCAACGAGGGCCGCGAACGGCCCTCGTTACATCGGCCTTTGCGTCCGCCACCAACAGCGTAGGTTCAGCCCGTGTCTTCGAGCTGCGATCTCTGTACTGCCGCCCGTTTGACGCCGTGGTGGTACGAGGATGATGTGTGCTGGATCGCCGAGTGCGAATCGTGCAGCGTGCCAATGGTCGTGTGGAAACTTCACGGCGCCACGCCTTCCCCAACACTCGTGGAGCACATGCTCTCGCGTCTGCGTGAAGTTGCTGAACAATATGGGCCGCCGCGTTACTGGCTCGACGACACGTTGCGAACGATTCCGGATCACTACCACGCGCACGCCCGAAGGCGACCGCTGGGGTGAGAGCGGACAAGCCCGAGCAGGTCCGCGAAGACGACCTGAATCAGCAGGGCTTGACGTAGTGCATATTGGCCTCCCTCCGACCCTGGGGACAAACGGTCAGTGCGGACAATAGCACTCTGTGTGGTACCCACTGTCAAGTCGTCGGAAATATCTTGATGAAGACGCCGATATCGCATCCGACTTGCACAAGCCGTGACTGTACGGCTACGAGCACGGACCGTGAGAGGTCGGCTCACCGAGAAGGGGTTCGCGTACTGTGGCGCGATGAAGCCCGCCGACGTTCTGCCGCACCGACCGCCGTTCCTGTTCGTGGACGACATCGTCGAGATCGTCCCCGGCGCGTCCGCCCGCGGCAGATGGCGGCTGACGGGCGAGGAGTGGTTCTTCGCCGGCCACTTTCCGGGGCGCCCGACGCTGCCCGGTGTGCTGATGTGCGAGGCAATCGCTCAGGTCGGCGCGTTCGCGGTGCTTCGAGACGAGCGCTTTCGTGGCAAGTTGCCGTTGTTCGGGGGGATCGACCGAGCCCGCTTCCGTCGGCAAGTGGGTCCCGGTGACGAGCTGATCCTCGAGTGCGAGATGGGCACGATGTCGTCGAGGGCCGGAAAAGGCAGCGGCCGAGCGCTGCTTGACGGTCAGGTCGCCACGGAATGCGACCTGATGTTCGTCGTAGTCGGCGCCTAGCGGATAGTTCTCCGATGGCTGCCTGGCACCCCCGTCACCGTGGCTGAGCCCGCCGTCGTGCCGGGTGCCTGGTACCGGGCTCAGCAGCTGCCCAACGCTTGGTATCAGATACGACTCACGTGGTGTCAGACACCCGGCCCGATGATGATCGAGCCGTTGTGACCGCCGAACCCGAAGTTGTTCGACAGCGCAGGCCCCGGCTCCCACGGCCGCGCCTCGCCCGTCACGACGTCGATCTGCATGTGATCTTCGATGACCTTGGTGTTGGCGGTCGGCGGGATCACCCGGCGTTGGATCGAAAGCACCACGGCCGCCGCCTCGAGCGCACCGGCCGCGCCCAGGGCGTGCCCGGTGACCCCCTTGGTGGACACGACGGGCGGTCCATCGGACCCGAACACCGCCGTGATGGCGGCGGCCTCGGCGGCATCGTTGAGCGGCGTGCTCGTACCGTGGGCGTTGATCTGTTTGATGTCCGCTGGCTCGAGTCCGGCGTCGTCGAGCGCCAGTTTCATGCACGTGATCGCGCCCAGGCCTCCCGGTGCGGGCGCGGTGATGTGGTGGGCGTCGGCGTTACTTGCCCCTCCGAGCACCTCGCCGAGGATCGTGGCGCCGCGTGCGTGCGCCGCCTCCCACTCCTCGAGCACGAAGACCGCCGCGCCCTCGCCCATCACGAACCCGTCGCGGTCGACGTCGAAGGGCCGGCTGACCCCGGACGTGGTCAGGGCCGTCATGTTGGCGAACCCGGCCAGCGCCGTCACCGTCGCCGCCGATTCGGCGCCGCCCGTGACGACGGCGTCGCAGCGGCCGTAGGCGATGAGCCGGGCGGCGTTGCCGATGGCGTGGGTCCCGGCGGCGCACGCCGTGCAGATCGTCTCGTTGGGCCCCTGCAGCTGCCAGCGCATCGAGATCGCCGCGCCGGCCGCGTTGGCCATCAT
>DASQTR010000646.1:0-8692 GCA_035641795.1 Ilumatobacter sp. | reverse complement strand
ATACCGGCCTGCAGCTCCCGCAGGTTGCGCGGCGGCGGGAAGTACTCGTCCTCGTCGGTGACCTTGACGACGTCGACGCCGTGGCGAGGGTCGAGACGAGCGATCACCTGCTCGACGACCTCGTTCGGCGCCGACGCCCCTGCGGTGACACCCACGACGGCGACGTCGAGCATCTCCGGGGGGATCTCCTCGGCGGTGTTGACGCGAGCGACCAGCGGGCAGCCCGCCTCACGGGCCAGCTTCTCCAGGGCCCGCGTGTTCGACGAGTTGGCCGAGCCGATGACGACCACGGCGCCGCAGTGGGCCGCCAGCTCCATCAGCGCCGACTGCCGGTTGGTGGTGGCGAAGCAGAGGTCGCTGCGACCCGGTGTCCACACGTCGGGGAAGCGCTCGCGCACGGCGACGGCGACGCCGCCCCAGTCGCGGTGCGACAAGGTGGTCTGGGCGAGCAGCGCCACCGGCTCGTGGAAGGCCGGGAGGGCGTCCACCTCGGCGACCGACTCGACTCGGCTGATCACGTCGGGCGCCACCGCCATCGTGCCGACCGCCTCCTCGTGCCCCTCGTGGCCGACGTAGATGATGCGGTAGCCCTTGCCGGCGCGGACCTTGACCTCGTGGTGAACCTTCGTCACCAGCGGGCACACCGAATCGACGACGAAGCTGCCGCGCGCCCGCGCCGCCTCGACGACCTGCGGTGCGGAGCCGTGAGCTGAAAGCATGACCGGCCGCCCGGGCGGCACCTCGGCGATGTCGTCGACGAACACCACTCCCTGGCGCTCGAAGCGCTCGACGACCGTCTTGTTGTGGACGATCTCGTGATAGCAGTAGACGGGCGGCTCGAACGCCCGCACCATCCAGGCGAGGGCCTTGATCGCCATCTCGACACCTGCGCAGAAGCCGCGCGGCTCGGCCAGCAGGACGCGCTCGACGTTCATCGTTGGATAGCCCATTGCTGCAAAGCCCGACACGGGTGCGGTTGGCGACGTGCGACCGGCGGGGTACATCGCATCAGACCCCCAGAGTACCGGTCGGAACTGGCGCACAGACCTGCCAGATAGCCTGCGCGGACTATGTCCAAGCCCCGCGTGGTCGCTGTCGCGCCTGGTTCTGCCGGGGAGCGGGCGGGCCTCCAGCCGGGCGACGAGATCGGCGGCGTCGACGGCCTCCGGCCCCGGGATGTGATCGAGTGGCAGTACGCGACCGACGCCGCCGACGTCGAGCTCGACGTCGTGCGAGGCGGTATCGAGCTCACGGTGACCGTTCCCAAGCGGGCCGGCGAGCCGTTGGGCGTCGAGGTTCAGTCGGCGGTGTTCGACCGGGTTCGCACGTGCGACAACCACTGCGAATTCTGCTTCATCTACCAACTGCCCAAGGGCATGCGGCGCAGCCTGTACCTCAAGGACGACGACTACCGGCTGAGCTTCCTGTACGGGAACTTCACCACGCTCACCCGGTTCACGGAGGCAGATCTGGAACGGGTGATCACCGAGCGGTTGTCGCCGCTGCACGTGTCGATCCACGCCACCGACCAGGATGTCCGCAACCGGATGCTCAAGAACGTCCGCGGCGGCATGAGCCTGCGCTGGCTTCGGGCGCTGCTCGACCACGGGATCGAGGTCCGCGGTCAGGTCGTCGTGTGTCCTGGCGTCAACGACGGCGACATCCTCGACGACACGCTCACGGGGGTGCTCGACGAGTACCCCGAGCTGGCGTCGGTGGCGGTGGTGCCGCTCGGCTTGTCGAAGTTCAACAGCGAGCCGGCGATGCGGCTGCACACTCCCGACGAGGCGGCGCGGGTCGTCGACATCGTCGAACGTTGGCAGGCGACGTTCTTGGAGTTGCTCGGCCGACGGATGGTGTTCGCCGCCGACGAGTACTACTTGATGACCGGCCGCGCGTTCCCGACCGCCGACGAATACGAGGGCTTCCCGATGCACGAGGACGGGATCGGTATGGCCCGCACCTTCGAGCTCGAGTTCGAGGGTCGAGCCGAGGCGGCTACCGGCGTGCGATCGGGCTTCTTCGCGGCGGTGGACCTGCCGAGCAACCCGGCGGCCTACACGGGCCTGCGCGCCTGCGGTGACCATGCTCCGGCGTCTTCCGCCGTTCGGTTCCGCGGCAGCCGCCGATCGATCGCGGTGCTGACCGGCCAGTTCGGGGCGCGGGTGATCGGGCCGCTGATCGAAGGACTCGAACGCGACGACGTGCGTGTGGTACCGGTGACGAACGAGTTCTTCGGCGGCAACACCGGCGTCACGGGGCTGATGACGGGTGCCGACGTCGCACGCGTGCTCGCAACCCAGCCCGCCGGCGACCGTTACCTGTTGCCCGACGTCTGCCTGTCCGACGACGGCCGGTTCCTCGACGGCATCACCGTCGCCGAGCTGCCGCGCCCGGTCGAGGTGGTCGCGACCGACGGCATCTCGCTCCGACGCGCGCTCGCAGCCGCGGCATGAGTGAGCACACGGCGGTCGACCCGCCGACTGTCGTGATCGTGGGTCGACCCAACGTCGGCAAGAGCACGCTGTTCAACCGCATCATCGGCGAACAGGCGGCGATCGTCGAGAACCGTCCCGGCGTCACCCGCGATCGCAAGGAGCTGGAGGCCGAGTGGCTCGGTGTGCCGTTTCGCGTCATCGACACCGGCGGCTGGCTTCCGCACGGCAGCGACCTCGACGACAAGGTCAGCCGCCAAGTCGAGGCCGCGGTCGCCCAGGCCGATCTCGTGCTGTTCGTCGTCGACGCCAGCGTTGGTGCCCTCGACGAAGACGAGTCGATCGCCGCCTGGCTACGTCGCGAGAACCGGCCGGTGTTGATCGTCGCCAACAAGGCCGACAACAACCGCCGCGAAGACGATATTTGGCAGTTCCTCTCGCTCGGGCTCGGCGAGGCTGTGCCGGTGAGTGCGCTTCACGGCCGCCGCGCCGGCGACCTGCTCGACGTCGTGCTCGAGCGTCTCGGCGACAAGGCGATCCCGCGCGACGAGACCGAGGCAGCGCTCGACGACGCCGACTGGCTGGAGGAGTTCAGTGCCGACGATGACACGCAGCCGCCGCGGGTGGCCATCGTCGGTCGCCCGAACGTCGGCAAGAGCACCCTGTTCAACCGCCTCGTCGGGGAGGATCGCTCAGTCGTGCACGACATGCCGGGCACGACACGCGACGCGATCGACACGTTGGTGGAGACCGAGGACGGCCCGATCGTGTTCGTCGACACGGCTGGGATGCGCAAGCGTGGCCGGATCGACGACTCGGCCGAGTATTACTCGCTCGTGCGTGCGCTGCGGGCGATCGACGACGCCGACATCGCCTTGCTCGTGATCGATGCCGTCGAGGGCGTGACCGGCCAGGACCAACGCCTTGCCGAGCGCGTCGACGCAGCCGGCTGCCCGGTGGTCGTGTTGCTCAACAAGTGGGAGACGATCGACGACGCCGAGGCGCGCGCCCAGATCGAGGCCGACGCACGACGCAAACTGGCGTTCCTCGGCGACCTACCGGTGCTCAAGATCTCCGCCCTCACCGGCAAAGGCGTGCACAAGCTGCGCCCCTTGCTCCAGGACGCGATCGAGCAGTACCACCGGCGCGTGCCGACCAGGGACGTCAACCGCGTGATCTCCGATGCCGAACAGCGCCAGCCCGCGGGCGGGGGAGCCCGGGTGCTGTATGCGGTACAAGGCGCCACCGATCCGCCCACGTTCACGCTGTTCGTCAACCGCGAGCTGCCACATCATCACCTGCGCTACCTCGAGCGCAGCCTCCGCGACGCGTTCGGCTTCGGCTCCACCCCGCTCAAGCTGCGGGTCCGCAAGAAGCAGGGCTGAGCGCTGCTCGTCGTCGTTCGGTTTGCTGCAGTCGCAGCAACGGAATCCGTCGAATCGACTGCAGCAGACGAGGAGCCTCAGATTTGCTGCAGTCGGATCTGCGGTATTCGGGCAATCGACTGCAACAAGCCAGCGGTACCGTGAGCGCGTGCCGTGGTGCGAGAGCTGTTCGAAGTACCTCACGCCGACCGCGCTCAACACCGACGGCACGTGCCCGACCTGCGCCCGGGCCGTGGGCGAGGTCGATCCGCGTGCCGATGATGTGCTTACCGAGGAGAGCACGCCGTGGCACTTCAAGCTGCTGATCGGCGCCGTTGCCGTGTACCTGGCATGGCGCGCGGTCCAGATGGTCGGCTGGCTGTTCTGAGCGGCGGATCCGGCGGCGCAAGTTCCGCGGCCGCTGGGTAGGCTCGCCCGCACAGAAATACGGGCTGTGGCGCAGCTTGGTTAGCGCGCTTGTCTGGGGGACAAGAGGTCCCGAGTTCGAATCTCGGCAGCCCGACCAACAGAGTTTCGGGGCGCTTACCATGGAAACACCTGCTGTCCCGGGTACGCCGCGTCGCTCGTTCGGGGGCTAGCAATGGGCACTCCCGCCTGCTCTACTTGACTGTTGTTGGGGGGCGCCGTCCTTGGTTCCGGTTGAACACTGGCAGGGCCTCACTCGGAAGTAAGTCACCTCTGACCGCGGGGCGGCTTCTGAGTGACCAACGGTGACCCATGCCCATCCGCCGAATTTGCGCCTATCCGTCAGTTCCCGATGCCGCGCGCCATCAGCGCTGCGAGCACCGGTATCGAGGCGAAGACAGTGAGCTGCACGTTGATCGCCCGATGCGCGGACTGCAGGACCTCCGGCGCCGGTGGAGTTCCGCCGCCTGCAAGCGTCTTGCGCCATCCGATGTACCTGATCGTCGGTCGAATCGACAGCAGGCCGACGACTGCGAAGGCCGCCATCTTCAACCAGAACGTCGGGTTGTCGGTGTAGAACTCGGTCGGCTTTGCGCCGGCGACGACGCGGGCGATGCCGGCGACGATGACCGCCGCCGCCGATGCCCCGTAGGCGGCATCGACCCGGGCCAGGGTCTTGATGCCGGCCGGGCTCAGACCCGGTCGGACGAGCGCCCATTCGGCCGATAGCACGGCCAGCACCGCGAACACTGCGAGATGGTGGGCGATGGCGAGCCAGGCGTCAGTCGACATGTCGATACCTCCGATCAGGGGTGACCGCTTGGGATCGGTCCGGCGTGGCGGCGTCGACCTCCGGGCCGACGATCCTCCGTGGCCGCCGAGCGGCCACGGATTCGGATCCGAGTGCGGACGGTCACGTCGCCAACTGGCGCACAGATTCGGCCGGTGCGGTCTGGCGGTGCACCTCGCGGACGTTGTGAGGTCCGGTGCTGTACAGCGCCCAGCCGATGAACAGCAGCTGGAGCGGCAGGCGGATCCAGGCGTACACGCCGCCCGGTTGGCCGGATACCTCCACGTCCGCGACGGCGACGTAGACATTCGCCGGGAACACCGCCAGGAGGAATGCAGCCAGCAGCCAGCCCACTGTGGTGCGATGCGCCTTGGAGAGGAGCAAAGCCGCACCGAAGGCGATCTCGATGGCGCCGGTGATGTACACGAGTGTCTCGCGGGCAGGCACCCAGTCGGGGAGGTGCTGCACGAAAGGTTCGGAGTTGGCGAAGTGGCCGACGCCCGCAACGACCATGGCGACGGCGAGGCCTCGCCGGGAATGGTCGCGCCATCCGCCGTTGCGGCGACCGACGAGCGCGGTGGCAGCGGTCGAGACGATCAAGACTGCGAGAAACAGCATGGTGGTGTTCCTTTCGGATCAGATTCGGATCAGACGGTGTACTCGTGGGCGGTTCGCGCCGGCCACGGAGAACAGCATGAAGGCAACTGGGGTGAGACCGCCTCACACCGCAGGGTGAACGAGAACCCTTCACCCCCCTTCGCCGGGTCGATGGGCGAACTCGCTTCCGGCAAACTGGTGCCGTGAACGTCGCATCGGCGTGGATGCCCGCACACCCGTCCCGCCCGCGACCGTGGTGCGCGTGACGGTGGGCGAATCGCTCGTACCCCGGCCGGGCGCGCTCGTGGCTCCAACGATCGGGCGCCATCACGTGATCCGGGGGCGCATCGACGCGTTGCTCGATGACGCCACCGAGGCACCGCTCGTGCTGGTATCGGCACCCGCGGGCTCCGGTAAGTCGACCGCAGTCAGCGGTTGGCTCCACCGGCGGGGCGGTACGAACGGGTGGTACTCCCTCGACAGCGACGACAACGACCCGGCCGTCTTCTGGCCGTCGCTCGCCTCCGTGCTGGGCATCTCCGACCCGACCGGGACGCGGGGTCCGCGCGACGTCGCGCTCGCCCTGTTCGCGCGCGAACACGGCGGGGCCCGACCGATCGTCGTGGTGCTCGACGACTACCACATGATCACCAACGGATCGATCCATGATGGCGTGGACCACCTCATCTTGGAGGCGCCGGCGATCCTGCGCTTGGTGATCAGCACCAGGCACGACCCGCCCCTGATGCTGGCCAAGCTGCGCGCCCAAGGAAACCTGCACGAGATCCGCTATCACGACCTCCGTCTGGACCATGCGGAGGTGGCGGCGCTCCTCAACGGAGAGCTCGGCATCGGGCTCGGGGAGCCCGAACTGAGCCGACTGACCGAGCGAACCGAAGGCTGGGCAGCCGGCGTGCAACTCGTCGGACTGACGTTGCAGCAGCGGGCCGACCGATCCGGATTCGTCGATCGGTTCGCCGGCGATGACCGTCACATCTCCGACTATCTCCGCGATGAGGTCTTGAGTCAGCTGCCCGTACGGTTGCGTGACTTCCTGCTGGCGACGGCGATCCTCGATCGCTTCAATGCGCAGCTCTGCCGCGCCGTGACCGGAATGGACGACGCGCAGGAACTGCTGGAGGAACTCGACCGGTTGAACCTGTTCGTCATTCCGCTCGACAACCGCCGGGAATGGTTTCGTTACCACCACTTGTTTGCGGAGTGGCTCCGACTCCAGACTCGCGACGACCCGTTCGAACGGCACACGCTCGCGGCCGACTGGCTCGCGACGCATCACCAGCCCGGCGACGCCGTTCGTCACTACGTCCTCGCCGGCGAAGCCGATCGCGGTGCGGCGCTGATCGATCGCGAGCGGTGGGCGCTGGTAGGCCAGGGCCGCGAGGAGACTTTGCGGGAGTGGACGCAACTGCTTCCCCTTGACGTTCGCAGACGCCACCCTCAGCTCACACTTGCCGCCGCATGGGTCGCCCACCATGCCGGTCGCTGGGACGACGTCCACTCGCTGGTCGACTCGTTCCTCAGCGAACCTCTACCGGCGAACATCGGTGACCGAGCACTGGTCGAGGCCGAGCTCGCGCTGCTCGACTCAGGACGCCTGGTCGCACTGGGTCGAACCGACGAGGCGCTGCAGTTGGCCGGCGCCGGACTTGCGTTGATCCCGGACGACGAACCGCGGGCGAGGACCGGGCTGCTGCTCGTCACCGGCCGCTGCCACATGGCGTTGGATGATCTCGACCAAGCCCAGCGCGCCTTCCGCTCCGCGCGCGATCTCGCCGCCCCGTACGACGTGACGATCGTGGAGGTGATCGCCGGCGCGCACTTGGCCGAGATCGATCGGCTTCAAGGGCGTATCGCCGCCGCCGAAGCGAACAGTCGTGCCGTGTTGGAGCTGGCGGAGCGCTCAGGTTTGAGTGACAACGTCGAGTGCAGCGTGGCCCATCTCACGCTCGGCAACGTGCTGCTCGACCTCGGAAGACGCGAGGAAGCGGAACAGGCGATATCCCGCGGGACGGCGCTCGCGACGCGCGTGCCGTACGCGGCTCGCGCGCAGCAGGCCAGCGCAGCCAGCGCCCGCCTCCGGCAGGCCGCCCGACGTTCGCCTTCGCCGGGCATGATCGAGCCGATCAGTGGTCGCGAGCTGTCCGTCCTGCGCTTGTTGCCCACGTCGCTCACTCCCCGCGAGATCGCGGGGGAGCTCTATCTGTCACTCAACACGGTCAAGACGCACATGCGCACGCTGTACAGGAAGCTCGGGGTGCAGTCGCGACACGCGGCGATCGAAGAGGGCCGTCGTCGTCAGCTCATCTGAATCACACCCCAGGGTGAGGCGCGGAACGCCGCATGCGGCTCATGATCAAGGCATGCCCCGCGACGAGCACTTGCTCCGGAGCGAGAGGCCAATCACCAGCTACCGCATTCGGGTCCGCGGGCCGCTTCCCGAAACGCTGGTCGCGAGTCTGGAGGGGTCCATCGTCGGAGCGGATGCGACGACCACGCTGGTTTGCCCGATCGCGGACACGTCTGCGCTGTACGGCCTCATCGCCCGGCTGGAAGCACTCGGCCTCCACCTCGTATCGGTGCAGCCCGTCGAAGGAGCGCCGGACTGACCCGACCTCGGCGACAGGCCGAGAACCAAGTCCGATCGACGCGGTGGTTCCGACGGCGGTCGCAGACAGCGCAGCGATAGCGCGTGCGTGGTGCGCCACCGGCTCCCCGCTTCGGTGGCGCACCCCACGCTGCCCCAGTGGTCTGGGGCGTCTACCGGCGAATACCTCCGGGAGCGCAGCGACAAACCACTCCGTTAGCTGTCCCCACCCTTGGGTGCGGTTTCGGCATACTTCGAGCCGGGCCGTTTCCAGGCGCGGTTGGCGACTTCGGCGGCGACGATGACGAGCTTTCGGTTCTCGTGTTGTGACTGCTGTTTCAGTAGAGCAAAGGCTTCGTCAGGAGCACACGACAGCGCCGCCATGATCACGCCTTTCGCCTGACCGATGATGTCGCGGGTTTCAAGCGCTTCGACGATCATCTCGCGTTCGTGGGCGTGGAGATCGTCTCGGCGG
>DASQTR010000645.1:0-11285 GCA_035641795.1 Ilumatobacter sp. | reverse complement strand
TGCTGTCGGGGTGGCTCGAGGAGATCGCCAGTAGAAACCGGCTGCAGGTCGTCAGTATGACCGTGCGCCGTGATGCGTACGAGGCGGTGGGCGGGTTCGACTCGCGCGTCGCCTCGTACGGCGAGGACTGGGAGATGTGGGTGCGCATCGCTTCCCGCTACGCCGTCCATTACGACCCGGAACCGCTCGCCGTGTACCGCGTCCACGACTCCAGCCTCACTCGAACCTCGAGGCCGGCGCGCAACGTTGATCAGTTACGACTGGTGGCCGAGCTCAACCGTCAGGTGCTTCCTCCCGACCGCGGTGCCGCACTCGCCCGCCGCGCGAACATCAACGCCGCCGCCGGGTCATTGCGCCGTGCTGTGCGCGCCTTCGACGCCGGCGATCGCCGGCTTGCCGCGGCGCACACGCGAGCGGCGTTCCGCCGGCCCATATACCTCCCGGTGTGGGGACACCTTGCGGAGGCCGTGGCGCGCGTCGCGTTCCGAGCAAGTCGGCGCGCGCTAAAGGTAGTCGGCGGGCCGTGAGCGAGTCGACGGCGATCACCGCTTGCGTCGTCTGTCACGACGAGGGCGACCGGCTCGGTCCCTGCCTGGCATCGCTGGCCTGGGCATCGGAGACGATCGTGATGGATCTCGCCAGCGGCGACGACTCGGTAGCCGTCGCGCAGCGAGCGGGAGCGCGCGTCCTGCACCACGAGCCCGTGCCGATCGTCGAGCGCGTCCGCAACGAGGTCGCAAGCGCGGCGACGACGGACTGGATCCTCGTCGTCGACCCCGACGAACGCGTGACACCCGGCCTCGCCGCAGCACTCCAGGAAGCGGCCGCCGACGAGGGGGTCGACGCCGTCGTCGTGCCGCGCATGAACTGCGACTTCGGCTTCGAGCCGACACACTGGACGCAGCGCTACGAGCCCCAACTGCGCATGTACCGGCGGTCGGCGGTGGCATGGCCGACGCGTCCGAACAAGTTGCCGACCGTGGCGCCGGACCGCACACTGCGGTTGCCGGGTCGCGACGAGCTCGTCCTGCGACACGAGCGCAGCCGCACGATCGCCGAAGTGCTCGAACGCTCGGTCCGCTATGCGCCGGTGCAGGCGCAGGCGATGCTGGCGGAAGGCCAGCGCTTCACGGCGGGCGCCATGTTGCGTGCGCTCGGCAGGGAGGTCCGATCGAAGCTGATCGACAGCCAGGCGTGGCGCGACGGAGTCCCGGGCCTTATGCGCGGCGGCGTGCTGGTGGGCTTCAAGTTCTACGTGTGGGCCGAGCTCTGGCGCATCTCCGGCGTCGGACGCGATCCGGACGACGAGCCCGTGGTCAGGCGCGTCGGCGTCGTGTCGGAAATCGCACGTCATGCGCTCGGGGCGGCAGCCAAGATCGCTGCGGCCACCCGGTTCGCTCGCCGCGCCCGAACGCGGACAGCTCGACGCGTTCGCACAGCGGTGTAGGAGCTGAATCCACTGGACTGAGTCGACGTGCATCTATTGACTTGAAGTGCGCTTGAAGTCCTATCGTGAGGGCATGACCAGAACGAAGACACTTCAGCTGGTGGTCGCCACGACGCACGGCGTTCGACTCCCGGAAGGCGGAACCGTCGAGTCGCCCGCCGACGCCTCGATCACATCGATTCATGCCGACGGCCCGAACCTCTGGGCGCTCGTCGACGGCCGCGACCTCCATCGCATCAGCGGGGACCGAGACGAGCTCGTCGCCCGCCTCGACGACGCGACCGGCACCGTTGTGGGCACCCATCGAGGGACCGTGTGGATCGGTGGCCGCGGCGCTCGCGTGTGGCGGCTCGACGACGAGAAGCTCGTCGAGGTCACCTCGTTCCAGAATGCCCCCACACACGACCAGTGGCACACGCCGTGGGGCGGTCCACCCGATGTGTTCTCGATCGCCTCCGACGGCACGAACCTGTACGTGAGTGTCCACGTCGGTGGCATCCTGCGCACCAGCGACGGCTCGGAGTGGGTGCCCACCATCGATCTCCACGACGACGTCCATCAGGTTGCAGTGGGTGACGACGGGACCGTTTGGGCGGCGACCGGCATGTGCGGCCTCGCCGAGAGCCGCGACCATGGTGTGACGTGGCGCTACCACACCGACGGTCTTCACGCCCACTACGCACTGGCCGTCGCCGCGCTCCCCCAGGGCGCGCTCGTCGCCGTCTCGTCCGGTCATGCCGCCAAGGACGGCGGCGTGTACCGGTTCGACGGCCAACAGCTCCACCGCTGCGACGGTCTCCCCGAGGATCTTCGCGGCGCCGTCGG
Organism: Ilumatobacter sp.; assembly: GCA_035641795.1. Lineage (GTDB taxonomy): Bacteria > Actinomycetota > Acidimicrobiia > Acidimicrobiales > Ilumatobacteraceae > Ilumatobacter. Next base: position 9,013 of record DASQTR010000645.1, on the reverse strand, counting down.
TCCACGGCAGCTTGCGGCTTCCGGTGATCGCGCCGCGATCGCCCTGCCCAACGGCGACGTGTTCGTGAGCGACGACGGCGGGCGCCAGTGGACGCGACTGGCGGTCGGTGTGCGCTCCGTCACCGAGGTCACCTTCGCCGGATAGCCACGGTCTGATTTCCGGCCGTACGGTCCGGTGCGCGTAGCGTTGCGCGCACGTAGGAAGGGACGGCCACGGTGGTCAAACCGGCGATTCTCACGGTCGACGACGATCTCGCCGTACTGCACGCCATCACGCGCGACCTGCGCAAACGCTTCGGCGAGGAGTACCAGATCGCGAGGGCATCGTCCGGCGCCGAGGGGCTGAAGCTGCTCGGTGAATACCTCACGCGCGGCCGGCGTGTGGCGCTCATCGCGTCCGACCAGAGGATGCCGGAGATGACCGGCATCGAGTTCCTGCAACTGGCGCAAGAGCGCGCCCCTGACGCCAAGCTCGTACTGCTCACCGCCTATGCCGACACCGACGTGGCGATCAAGGCGATCAACGAGATCGGCCTCGACTATTACCTTCTGAAGCCCTGGGATCCGCCGGAGGAGCGGTTGTACCCGGTACTCGACGACCTCCTGACCGCGTGGCACCAGCAGCACAAGGAGGTCACCACCGACATCCGTGTGGTCGGCAATCGCTGGAGCGACCGCAGCCACGAGATCAAGACCTTCCTCGCCCGCAACTACATCCCCTACCGCTGGCTCGATGTGGAGCGCGACGACGAGGCGAAACGAGTGCTCGGGTTGACGGAGGCCGGCGCCGCTGCGCTACCGCTCGTACTCTTCCCTGACCGCGAGCCGTTGACGTCGCCCTCCACGCTCGAGCTGGCGGCCGCGTTGGGTCTCGCTACCACTGCGGAGAAACCACTGTACGACGTGTGCATCGTCGGCGGCGGACCGGCCGGGCTCGCCGCCGCCGTGTACGCCGCGTCGGAGGGGTTGCACACGATCGTGGTCGAGCGCGAGGCGCCCGGCGGGCAGGCCGGCCAGAGCGCGGCGATCGAGAACTACCTCGGCTTCCCCAAGGGGTTGTCCGGGTCAGACCTCACCCAGCGCGCCGTCGCCCAGGCTCGGCGGTTCGGCGCCGAGATGGTCGTGGCGCGCGACGTGGCGGGATTCGAATCGCGTGGACCGGTGCGAGCCGTGCGCTTCGGCGACGGCACCGAGATAGAGGCGCGCACGATGCTGATCGCCACCGGGGTGTCGTACCGCAGGCACGACGCGCCGGGCCTCGACGCTCTCGCCGGGCGCGGGGTTTACTACGGGGCGGCCGCCGGGGAAGCGCGAGCTGTCGAGGGCGAGGACGTCTACATCGTCGGCGCCGCCAACTCGGCAGGCCAGGCTGCCCTCAACATCGCCCGCCACGCCCGCCGCGTCGTGGTCGTCGTACGCGGAGCGTCGCTGGAGGACGGCATGTCCTCCTATCTCGTCGACCGCATCAACGCAACCGACAACATCGACGTCCGGCTTCGGACCGAGGTCGTCGACGGCGGTGGCGACGGCCATCTGGAGTGGATCACCCTCGCCGACCGCGCCACCGGCGCCACCGAGCAGGTCGCCACGAACTGGGTGTTCATCTTCATCGGTGCATCGCCGCGCACCGACTGGCTCGGTGATGCTGTGGCACGCGACGAGCGCGGCTTCGTGGTCACCGGCACCGACGTGTTGGCGCTCGAGCCGGCCCCGCACTGGCCCCTGACGCGCCCCCCGTTCGTGCTCGAGACGAACGTCCCCGGCGTGTTCGCCGCCGGCGACGTGCGCCTCGACTCCATGAAGCGCGTTGCCTCGGCGGTGGGTGAAGGCGCAATGTCGGTGTACTTCGTGCACCGTTACCTGGCGACGATCTGAGGGAGCGCTGATGGAGCTCGACGAACTGCGCGGCTTGTTCCTGTTCGAGGCGCTCCCCGACGACAGGTTGGGTGCCTTGTCGGAAGCCGGCGAGGAGATCGCGTTCACCGGCGGCGAGGAGTTGTTCCACGAGGGGAAGCCGGCCGACCACTGGTGGATCCTTCTCGAAGGAAAGGTGCAGCTGGTGCGGCGCGCCGGTCGCGAGTCACCGGTGGTGATCCACACGATGGAGAACCCGGGCCAGTGGGCCGGCGGGTTCCAGGCCTGGAGCGCCGAAGGAAACTATCTGGCGACGGGGCGCAGCGTCGACGGCTGCCGCATGTTGCGGATCCCGGCGAGCGATCTCGCTCGCCTCGCCCGCGAGTGGTTCCCGTTCGGCGTGCACCTCATCGAGGGCTTCTTCCAGACGGTCCGGTCGATGGACCTGCTCACCCGCCATCGGGAGGCGATGATCGGGCTCGGCACGCTCGCCGCCGGATTGACCCACGAGCTCAACAACCCGGCAGCCGCCAACGCCCGCGCAGTCGACGCGTTGGGCGAGGCGTGCGACACCATGCTGTCGTCCTTGACGCAACTCGCCGAGCGCTCGCTGTCGGCCGAGCAGTTCATCACCCTCGATGCCATGCGCCGCGAGCTCGACGGCGCCGGTGGTAGCGCCGATTCCGTGGCGGAGATGGACCGCGAGGAGGCGTTGACCGACTGGCTCGAAGCGCAGGGCATCGAGGGCGCGTGGCGAATCGCGCCGGCGCTGGCGGCCGCCGATGCCGACACCGAGTGGTGCGAGCGGGCAGCCGTGCCGCTTGCGAGCGAGCATCTCGAGCCGGCGCTCACGTGGGTTGCCAGCGCGCTGTCGGCTGGATCCCTGCTGGGCGAGATCAAGGACTCGACCTCGCGCATCTCCGCGCTCGTCAACGACTTCAAGTCGTACTCGCAACTCGATCGGGCGAGCGTGCAGACGATCGATGTGACCAACGGACTCGACGACACGCTGCGGATGCTCAAGCACAAGATCGGCGACGGCGTAACGGTCACGCGCGACTACGGCGCCGACGTGCCACAGATCGAAGCATTTCCGGCGGAGCTCAACCAGGTCTGGACCAACCTGATCACCAACGCCCTCGACGCCGTCGAGGGCACGGGCACGATCCGGATCTCGACGCGCGTCGAAGCCGAGTTCGTGGTGGTCGAGATCGCCGACGACGGCCCGGGCATGCCTCCCGACGTGCAGGCGCGGGCGTTCGAGCCGTTCTTCACGACGAAGGACATCGGGAAGGGAACCGGGCTCGGCCTCGACATCTCGCGTCGGATCATCGCCGAGCGCCACCACGGCCAGATCATGATCGCGTCCGACCCGGGCAACACGGTGATCAGCGTTCGCATGCCCCGCGCCGGAACCTGAAGTGTCGCCCTCGACTCGACGTCGAGGGTCCCGTCTGCCCTGCGTGACGATGGTCACCAGGAAGGTCCGGGGAAGGTCGGCTTCCTAACTTGCGGCGAGCGGCACCTCTGCCGTGATCAGCCTGCCATCGAGAGCCTCTCCTCCCGTTGCCGGCATCCACACCAGCAATCGTCTCAACGGGAGAACCATGAACACGCGAAACCACAGATGGAGCCGCGCCGCACGCCGGCTCCTGTTCGGCACCGTCATCGGCGCCGGCGCGATCGTAGGCCTGAGCCAAACAGCCAGTGCCGCGGTCACCGCATCTTTCAGCCCCAGCACGGGGACGCTCACCGTCTTCGGTGACAACCTCGCCAACAACATCCAGATCAGCCGCAACGCGGCAGGCCAGATCCTCGTCAACGGCGGGGCGGTCCAGGTGCTCGGTGGCACGCCGTCGGTCGCCAACACCGCACTGATCCAGGCGTTCGGTCAAGGCAACAACGACACGATCACCCTCAACCAGGCCAACGGGGCACTGCCGCGGGCGAACCTGTTCGGCGGAGCAGGCAACGACGTCCTCACTGGCGGAGCGGGCAACGACATGCTGTTCGGCCAGTCGAACAACGACACGCTGCTCGGCGTCGGGGGCTTCGACTTCCTCTTCGGGGGCAGCGAGATCGACACCCTCACGGGCGGCGACGCCGACGACCAGGTCTTCGGCGAGAGCGGCGAAGACACGATGATCTGGAACCCTGGCGACGACACGGACCTCAACGAGGGCGGCGCCGGTACCGACACGGTTCAGGTCAACGGCGGCAACGGCACGGAGGTCTTCACGACCACGGCCAACGGCACCCGTGTCCGGTTCGATCGACTCGACCCCGCGCCATTCTCGATCGACATCGGCACCTCCGAGAACCTGGTGCTCAACGCCAACGGTGGCGACGACAGCTTCTCCGCGACAGGCAACCTGGCGGCGCTGATCAAGGTCACCGTCGACGGCGGCACCGGCGGCGACACGATCCTGGGCAGCAACGGCATCGACCTACTGCGGGGCGGCGAGGGAAACGACTTCGTCGATGCACAGCAGGGCAACGACATCGCCTTCCTGGGTGCCGGCGACGACGTCTTCCAGTGGGACCCGGGTGACGGCAGCGACGCGGTCGAAGGCCAGGACAACACCGACACGATGCTGTTCAACGGCAGTGCCGGCAGTGAGATCTTCAGCGCCTCTGCCAACGGGCAGCGCCTCCTGTTCACGCGCAACCTCGGCAACATCGTGATGGACGTCAACGACGTCGAGGTCGTCGACGTGAACGCGCTCGGCGGGACGGACAACCTCACGGTCAACGACCTGACGGGTACCGACGTGGTAAAGGTCGACACCGACTTGGCCGGGGCGCTCGGCGGTATCGTCGGCGACGCCGCGGCAGACACGATCATCGTCAACGGCACGAACCGCGACGACATCATCGACGTCTTCGGCGCCAGCACTTCGGCGTCGGTCGTCGGTCTGCAAGCGCAGGTCAACATCACCAACTCCGAAGGCGCCAACGACTCGTTGGTCATCAACGCCCTCGGCGGTGACGACGGCGTCACGTCGACGACACTCCCCGCCGGCGTGATCAAGCTGACGATCGACGGTGGCACTGACGAGGACACGATCCTCGGATCGCAAGGTTCCGACGTCTTCCTCGGTGGCACCGGCAACGACTTCATGTTCGGCGACAACGGCAACGACGTCTCCTTCATGGGCGCCGACGACGACGTGTTCCAGTGGGACCCGGGCGACGGCAACGACACACTCGAGGGTCAGGACGGCGTCGACTCGATGCTCTTCTTCGGGTCCAACGCTGCCGAGAACGTCGACATCTTCCCCAACGGCGGCCGTGTCATCTTCTTCCGCAACATCGCCAACGTGACGATGGACATGGACGACGTCGAGAGCGTCGACTTCCGGGCCCTGGGGGGCACCGACAACGTCGTCGTCGGTGACCTCAGCGGCACCGACCTCACGATCGCCGGCCTCGACCTTCGCGGCCCGAACGGGGGCGGCGACGGCGCGGCTGACACGGTGACGGTCAACGGCACGCAGGGACCGGATGTGTTCGGCGCTGCGGGTGACGCGGGCGGCATCAACGTGTTCGGCCTCCATACGGCCGTCAACATCTTCTTCCAGGAGCAGGCCGACGACCGGCTCACCCTCAACGGGCTGGGTGGGGACGACGTCATCGACGCCACATCGCTGGAAGCCGACGGCATCCAGTTGACGATGAACGGTGGCCTCGGTCTCGATGTCTTCATCGGCAGCGAGGGCAACGACCTGGTCAACGGCGGCGACGGTAACGACACCGGCTTCCTGGGTGCGGGCGACGACACGTTCGTGTGGAACCCCGGCGACGACAACGACACCATCGAAGGCCAGGACGGATTCGACACCCTGGGTTTCAACGGCTCCAGCGTCGCCGAGAACATCCACGTGTTCGCCAACGGTGGCCGCGTGCTGTTCTTCCGTGACATCGCCAACGTCACGATGGATATGAACGACGTCGAGTCGCTCGTGTTCAAGGCGCTGGGCGGAGCTGACAACGTGGTCGTCGACGACCTCAGTGGAACCGATGTCACGGAGATCGTGACAGATCTGACCGTCAACGGCGCCGGCGACGGGGCGGCCGACAATGTGATCGTCCACGGCACGAACGGCGACGACGTCGCGATTGTCGTCGGCGATGCGAGCGGTGCTGCGGTCTTGGGCCTTCCGGCTCAGATCACGCTGTCCGGAGCGGTCGCCGGACAGGATCGGATCACTGTCAACGCCCTCGCCGGCGACGACGTGGTCGAAGCCTCGTCGTTGCTGGCGACCGGACCGCTGTTGACCGCCAACGGCGGCGTGGGCAACGACGTCCTCGTCGGCGGCGAAGGCCCCGACACGCTCAACGGCGATGCCGGCGACGACGTGCTGGTCGGCGGCCCCGGCATAGACATCCTGGACGGCGGAGCCGACGACAACGTCGTCATCCAGCTCGTCGCCGAGGAGCCGGTCACCGCGGCAGCGGTCGCGGACGACACATGGCTGAACGATCACGTCAAGGTCGCGGACGGCAAGACCGTGATCGAGGTCAACGGCAAGTCGAAGATCCTCCCCCACGCCGATCTTTCGCAGCACCTTCCGCAGCACGCCGCAGCTGCCTGACCGCCAGCAAGTCAACCGTCGTGAGCGGTCTCGGGCTCTGAGCCCGGGATCGCTCACACGGCTTTTTGGGGTGCGAGAACCGCGGGATTCACCACGACCGACGGGTCCAAAGTTCCGTCGAGCGCGGCGAGCGCGTTCTCGACCGTCGCCTTGCCCATCTCGATCATCGACTGTTCGGTGAGTGCAGCCGCGTGGGGACTGAGCACGATGCGCCGTTCGGCCAGCAACGGCGAGTCGACGGGCAAGGGTTCCACCGCGAACGTGTCGAGCGCGGCACCGTGGAGGTGGCCCGAGCGAACGGCCGCCAGCAGCGCCGCCTCGTCGACGACGCCGCCCCGGCTGGCATTGACGAGGATCGCGCCGTCGGGCATGGCCGCCAGCTGCGCCTCGCCGATCAGACCGCGAGTCTCTCCAGTGAGTGGCACGTGGAGACTGACGACGTCAGCTCGGGCGAGGGCGCGTGCGAGATCGTCGATCAGCTCGACGCCGTGGGGCGGGCCTGCCCCGAGGTGCGGGTCGACGACGCACACCCGCATGCCGAATGCGGCGGCACGCGCCGCCACTTCGCGGCCGATCCGCCCGTAGCCCACGAGCACCAGGGTGCGCCCCCTGAGCTCGACACCGCGCAGGCGCGACCGTACGGCGAAGTCACCGTCGCGCACCGCTGTGTCGAGCTCGATCACGCTGCGCGCGGCGGCCAGCATCAGCAGCATCGTGTGTTCGGCAACCGACACGGCGTTGGCAGCGACCGTCAGCGTGACCGGGATGCCTCGAGCGGTGCAGAGCTCGAGTGGGACGTTGTCGTACCCGACGCCGTGGCGGGAGATCACCTTGAGGTGTGGGGCCGCTTCGACGACTGACGCCGGCAGGGTGCCGTCGCGCAGTGTGATCGCGTCGATGTCGCCGACATGGGCGATGAGGTTCTGCTCGGACAGGTCGGTAACGACCGTGAAACGCACATCGGGCCGCGCCTCGAGCATCGCGATCGCGGTCGGGTGCAGCGGTTGGACGACGAGCACCCGATGTATCACCATGGTCGCGGACGCTACCGAAGTGGAGATGAACGACGATGGCCATCAAGCTCGCCACGGGGCCCGTGACGTGGGGTGTCGACTTCGCCGACACGCCGACCAATCCACCGTGGCAGCAGGTGCTCGACGACATCACTGCCTCGGGGCTGCCGGCGATGGAGCTCGGGCCGGTCGGCTATCTACCAGAGGATGCAGACACAGTGCGCACATTGCTCGCCGACCGCAACCTGCAGTCCGCCGGCTCGTTCATCTTCGACGACATTCACGACCCGTCGGCGCGTGAACGTCTGCTCGACGTTGCCGAGCGCGTCAGCCGCCTGATCGCCGCGTCGGGCGGGACGATCCTGTCGCTGATCGACAAGCCGGACGATGTGCGCGTGGCCACCGCCGGACGGCCCGACGCCGCCCCGCGATTGGATTCCACACGTTGGGCCGCGATGGTCGAGCAACTGAACGCGCTGGCGGCGGTCGCCCGCAGGCACGGCGTCCAACCGGTGGTGCACCCCCACGTCGGCGGCTACATCGAGTTCGAGGACGAGATCGAGCGCCTGGTCGCCGACACCGATCTGGACCTGACACTCGACACCGGGCACCTCGCCTACGCGCGAATGGACCCGGCGGCGATGATCGAGCGCTACGCAGATCGGCTTGGGCATGTGCACTTCAAGGACATCCGTCGGGACGTCCTGGCGCGGGTCGACGACGAGCATCTCAACTTCTGGGAGGCGATCGCGGCCGGCATCTTCTGCCCGATCGGCGACGGCCTGGTCGACATCGGCGCGGTGCTGTCGGTACTCGACCGGATCGGCTACGACGGGTTCGCCACGATCGAACAAGACCGTGTGCCCGGTAGCGGCGCGCCGCTGGACGATCTGCTGAAGAGCGTCGCCGTGATCGAGCACGCGAGAGCGAACATCTGAGCCGGGCAACCCACACGTCGAGTCACGTGTCGCCGTCGCCGAGCAGCGTAGAGGTGCTCGCTCGGAACCGGCGTGAACCCCGCCACGGACCTACGGTTGAGCCCCGGCAACGACGGGTAGCGTGCCGCAGTGCAGCCTTTCCAGCGGTCTGACGACGGCTCTCCACTGACCTTGGTGGGCATCGAGTTCCCGGACGTGTTCCGTGCCCAGGAGTTCCTGACCGCCACGACGCGCCTCGCCGCCAACGGCCATCTGACGCTGCGCGATGCGGTGTTCGTCGCCGCCGACGCCGACGGCAAGACCGTCGTGCGCGAAACGATCGACCCGCGACCCGGGCGATCCGCTCTAGGCGGGGCGATGTGGGCCGGCCTGTTCGGCCTGCTGCTCGGCGGTCCGATCGGCTGGATCGGCGGGATGGCGATCGGCGCCGGAACCGGAGCCGTCGCCGCCAAGGTCATCGACCTCGGCATCCCCGACGAGTGGGTGGACTGGTTCAAACAGGCCGTCGGCCCCGAGAAGGTGATCCTGGCGCTGCTGGTCAGCGAAGTCGACATGCCGGCGCTGGTCGAGGAGTCGAAGCGATTCGAGGGGGCGGATCTCGTATATGCCAACG
>DASQTR010000644.1:0-5474 GCA_035641795.1 Ilumatobacter sp. | reverse complement strand
GGCACCGGCGCTGTTGCGCTGTTGGCCGTGCGCAAGATCGGTGGGCTGACCGGTGATGTGCTCGGCGCCATCGAGCAGGTGGTCGAGTGCGTCGTCATAGTGACGGTGAGCGGCTTGGCCAGCCGGCACACACTCTGGTGGACCTAGCCCGACCTTGACCCTGCCCCGGCTTACACGCTGCTCCGTCTTTACACGCTGCCGCGCAACGCTTACCTTTCGACCGATGCACAACGCGCCGGCGATCATCGACCGCTTCTACGAGCTGCTCACGGCCCGCGACGCCGAGCGCCTTGCCATGCTCTACTCGCCGGACGCCGAGATCATCCGCTACGACGGTGTCGCATCGGGCCAGCGCGAGATCGAGATCTACTACCGCGGGTACCTCGCCGGTCGGCCCGGCATGGCGTTGCGGCAACTCGACAAGATCCGCGACAGCGGCGACGTGCTGATGTGGGACGCGCTCGTCGACAGCGACGCGGGCGTGATGCAGACGATCGACGTGGTGATCCTCGACGACGACGGACTGATCCGCAGTCACATCCCCGGTTTCCGTGGCTACTGGGGCCGCTGAGGGCATCCCCCACGCGCACGTCGACGCGCATGTCGTGCTGGCCACCGACCGCTTCGACGCGGACTTCGAGGCGCTGACGACCGAGCACGGATTCCGCGTCGACGCGGTGTTCCCCGCCGACGCGCCGGCGACGGCGATCGTGTCGGCTTATGGAGTGCGACTGCGCCTCGAGTCGTCGCCCGACGGCCGGCCGCTCACACTGCACGTGCTCAACGACGCCCGCACTGGGTCGCACACGCTGCCGGGCGGCTCGACGCTGGAGTACCGAGCGTTCACCACCGACTATGTGATGCCAGCCGGCTCGCCCTCGCTCGTGATATCGCACGACACTGGTGACTCGGGCGTGGGCCGGGCGGGGATGCGGTACCGCGACCTGCTACCGGACCGCTGGGGAGGCACGTTCGTGGCCTCGCACATCACGATCCCCGACGGCGGTCCGGTCCCCGACTACGTGCACTTCCACAAGGTGCGCTTGCAGGTGATCTTCGTCAAGGCCGGATGGGTGCGACTGGTGTACGAAGACCAGGGCGAGCCGTTCGTCATGGTCGCCGGCGACTGCGTGCTGCAGCCGCCGCAGATCCGCCACCGCGTGCTCGAGTCGTCGCCCGGCCTCGAGGTGATCGAGATCGGAACGCCGGCACTGCACGACACGATCGCTGACTGGTCGCTCGAACTTCCGAATCGGCACGGCGAGGCCTCACGCGAATGGTCGGGGCAGCGGTTCGTTCGGCATGTCGCCGCCGACGCGCCGTACCAACCCTGGCGGATCGGGGGATGGGAGTACCGGGACACCGGCATCGGCGCCGCCACCGGCGGTCTGGCGGGCGTGCGCGTCGCACGCGCGACGACCGGGTCGGGCGGTCTCGTCGCGCACGACACGGAGTTCGCGATGCTGGTCGTGCTGCGCGGCGAAGTGACGTTCGAGACCGATGGCGGCGCCGGCTGGCGGCTGCGCGAGAGCAGCAGCGTCGCCATCCCCGGCGGCATCGGGTATCGACTTGTCGATGCCACGCCCGACTGCCAACTGCTCGACGTCACGCTGCCGGACGCGGTCTAGCGCTGGAGGCGGTGCAAACCCTCGAGCAGGAATGCAGCCGCCGATCCCACGAGGTCGCCGGCGTCCAACTGCGACCGAGTGCGTCCGGCGCCGAACGGAGCGTTCCAGAACCCGTCGTCACCCGGCCGGTCGGCCGTCCACGGACCGACGTACAGGTACGGCTCGCCGCTGAACGAGTCACCGGGCGACCCTCCGAGGTTGACGCGAACGTCGGGCCGGGCGGCGACGTCGATGGCGACGTCGAAGTGCTCGGGCCACAACCGGGCGACGGACGCGCCGCTCCCCGCCGGCATGGCGGCGAGGACCCGATCGAGGGCGGCCGCCACGTCGGCCAACCATTCGACTGCGTCGCCGGCGTCGGCCTGGTCGAGCTCGTGCGGCGCCTCGGCGTCGCCCATGTCAGGTGTGTCTTGGCCCACATCCAGCGCGGCTCGGAGATCGACGCCGGCCACGTCTGCGAGCTCGCGCATCGACGACCCGGCGATCGGATGAGCGGTACTGGACGCCGCGCCGGGTGCGTCGCTCTCGACGATCAACGTGCCGTGTGCCACACGCACCCGTCTGGAGTCGGGCCCGAACTCGGGGGTGCCGAATCCGCCGGGCGTGACGCGAAGCGAGAAGCGCCCCGTGGCCTGCTGCCGCGCACGGGCCACGACATGCACGGCTACCAGGCGCAGGGTGCGCACGGCAGGCGCTACATCGACCATCTCGCCATCATGCCCGCCAGCCAGGATCGGCCGGGTGCACGGCGCGTGACACCCCGTGGCACACCCGTGTCACGCCGAACTGGGCATGACAATCGGAATCGAACCGTCGGGAGAGTGGGGCGGCACGCTGTGGCGCGGGCAGGACCGCAGCCGGGCGATCTTCAATGCAGTTCACCGCCTCTCTGGATCCGTGGACGAGGCGACCTTCCCAAAAGTGCGGAGTTACACGAGGGTGACGTCGACGCGCACGTGGACCAGCGACCGCCCGCTGTGAACCACCGCGGCTGACGGCCGCCATGCCAACTGAACGGCGCGACGATTGACGGCGTGGATGCCATGGGCGCACTGGTCGAGTACGGGATGCTGCTCGAGTCGGCGCGTGGGCCGCTGCCGAACGTGGCCGAGCTCGTCGCCGGTGAGCCGATCCGCGGGAGTTGGTGGTCGCATCCGCGTAGCCATGCGATCTTCGCCCAGATCAACGAGCTGGCCGCTTCGCCCGACGTCGTGCGCACGCGCCTCCTGAACGGCAAGGTCACGCTCATCCATCGGCGCGTCTGGCCGGCGCTCGTGTGCCTCGCCGAGCGGTTCCGGGCCGAGGGGCTGGCGGCGATCGTCGAGGCGCACACGGAGACGGGTGCCCATCGCGTCACCGAGCAAGCTTTCCCCGACTGGGTGCCCGCCCACGCCCGCCGGGCGGGAGCGGAGCTCTCGGTCGACGAGGCGCTGGCGATGTTGCCCGAGTGCCTGCGTCGGTGACCCTCAACCAGCCGCCGTACGCTCCCGCACGAAGGCCGCGAACTGGTTGCCGAGCTGCGCGTCGAGTTGCTCGGCGAACCGGTACGAAGGTCCATAGAGCGTGGCTACGGCGATCGTCGTGCCGGACGCATCGGCGATCGGCGCCGCCAGTCCGTTGACCTCGAGGTCCAGCTCCTGGTCGGTCCACGCGTACCCGTCGCGGCGGATGCGCGCCAACCGTTTGCGGATCCGCGCAGGCCCGACCACGGAGTACGCGGTCGAGGTGGCCAGTGGCTCGGACAAGTACTGCTCGAGCCGCTCGCCCGGCCACGCCGCCATCGCAACCAGTCCGGGCGCGACGAGATGGAACGGGTACGTCCGGTCCAGCGGGTCGGCGACCTGCACGGCAGCGGGGACGCGGGCGCTCGCCAGGTACAGGAATCCGAACCCGTCGTCGATGCCCACTGCGGCGTTCTCGCCGTACGTGCGCCGCATCTCGGCAGCCAGCGCGCGGAAGCGTTCCCGAAGCATCGCCGGCGAGCCGTCGAGGCGCTGGGTGAGCGTCGCAAGCCCAGCGCCGGGGCGGGCCGCACCGTCGGCGGTGCGCTCCACCATGCCCAGCTCCGTCAGGATCCCGAGCGTGCGCGATGTCGTCGAACGTGAGAGCCCGGCGCGGCGTGCGAGCTCGCGAACACCGACCGGCTCGCCTGCGGCGGCAACCAGTTGCAGAAGCGTGAACGCACGGTGCACAGGGCCTTCGGGGCTTGACGCCGTAGCGGCATTGCTCATAGAGTCGCATCATAGAGTTTCTAGGACGTCCCACTCAATAGGACAGTGATGCCCGTTCCGCTCACGCCCGACTTCATCGCCCATGCGTGGCTGCCGCTCGAGTCGGCGGAGGTCGACGGCGACGGTTTCGTGCGGCTCCGTTGGCCCGACGGGACCAAGTTCGACGCCTACTCCCTCTGGCTCGCCGAGAACGCCGACGGGTACGGGCTGGAGCCGTCCAGCCGCGAGTCGATGCTCGAACCGCGCGACCTCCCGGCGCCGGCATCGGTCGTCGCAGTCGGCGTCGACGGCGACGGGGCGCTCGACGTCGAGTGGGCGGATGGCCGCCGCGTGCGCGTTCATCCCGGCTGGCTTCGCCATGTGGCCGACGAGCGCCATTTGCCCTCGAGCGTGCTACCTGAGCCCCTCATCTGGACGGCGGCCGACTTCACGGAACCGCCGACCATCGACGGTTCGGGCATCCTGGACGACGACGACGTGCTCGAGCAGTGGCTGGCGACGATGGTTCGATACGGAATCTGCCGGCTGACCGGCACGCCGACCGACCTCGACTTCGTCGGACGGCTGGTCGGCCATGTGGGTCCGATCCGCGATTCCAACTTCGGCCCGGTGTGGAGTGTGCGCGCCAAGCCCGATCCCGACTCCACCGCCTATACCGGCCTCGACCTCGGGCAACACACTGACCTACCGACGCGTGAGGTGCCGCCCGGGTTCCAGTTCCTCCACTGCGTCGAGAACACCGTGCAGGGTGGGTGGTCGCGGGTGAGCGACGGGTGGGCGGTGGCGGAGGCCATCCGTGTCGAGCACCCCGACGCCTATGACGCGCTGACGAACCTCGAGTGGGTCTTCTGCAACCGGGCGACGGACGCCGAGCACCGCTGGATCGGGCCCATGATCGATCACGGGGGCAAGCGCCAGCCGCTCACGCTGCGCGCCTTCTATCCCGTGCGCACGGCGCCGCACATGGATCGCGCCGACATCCCGCGCGCCTACGAGTCGCTGCGCGTGTTCGCCACGATGGCGCGCGATCCGCGCTTCCAGCTCGTCTATCCATTCCGTCCGGGCGACGTGGTCGGCTTCGACAACCGTCGCATTCTTCACGGCCGCGACGCCTTCGAGTCGGCGGGCTCACGTCACCTGCGGGGTTGCTACGCCGACCACGACGACGTCTACTCCAAGCTCCGCGTGCTGCGCCGCCATCACGTGCACCATCCCCACAACGAGAAGGTTGCCTCCGCATGAGTTCCGTCTTCATCACCTGTGCTGTGACCGGTGCCGGGGACACGGTCGGCAAGTCCGACAAGGTGCCTGTGACGCCGGCCCAGATCGCCACTGACTGCATCGCTGCCGCCAAGGCAGGTGCGGCGGTCGTGCACATCCACGTGCGCGACCCGATCACGGGCCACGGCGCGCGGCACCCCGACCTCTACGCCGAGGTCGTCGACCGCGTGCGCTCGTCCGACATCGACGTCGTCCTCAACCTGACGGCGGGGATGGGCGGCGACCTGACGTTTGGGTCGGTCGAGCAGCCGTTGCCGCCCGCCTATGTCGGCACCGACCTCGTCGGCGCGACGGAGCGTCTCGAGCACGTGCGCCGCCTGATGCCGGAGATCTG
>DASQTR010000643.1:0-4279 GCA_035641795.1 Ilumatobacter sp. | reverse complement strand
GGGCAATGGCCGGCCCGGCGACGATCAACGGGATGCGGGCGGCGCCTTCGAAGAAGTTCATCTTGTACCAGAGGCCACGCTCGCCGAGCATGTCGCCGTGGTCGGCGGTGAAGATCACCACGGTGTTGTCGGCCATCCGGCATGCCGTCAACGTTTCGATGACCGTGCCGACCCAGTCGTCGACGTACGTGATGGCCGCGTAGTAGGCGTGGCGAGCGTTGCGGACGTGCGCCTCCGTGATCTCCGTGCGATCCATCGCCGACACGTTGCGCAGCCGGCGGCTGTGTGGGTCGAGTTGATCGGCCGGCAACGGTCCGACCCGGGGAAGGTCGATGTCGTCGTGGTCGTAGCGGTCCCAGTACATCTGGCGCATCGCGTACGGGTCGTGCGGATGGGTGAACGACGCCGTCAACATCCACGGACGATCGTCGGAGCTGCGGGCCAGATCGCGCAGCTTGCGAACGGTGCGGTAACCGACTTCGTCGTCGTAGTCGAGTTGGTTCGTGGTCTCGGCCACGCCGGCGTGAACAACGCTGTCCATGTTGTGGAACCACCAGTCGAAGCGACCGGCGGGATCGTCCCAGTTCGGCGTCCATCCGAAATCAGCGGGATAGATATCGGTCGTCAGCCGCTCTTCGAAGCCGTGCAGTTGGTCGGGGCCGACGAAGTGCATCTTGCCCGCCAGACACGTCTGGTAGCCGGCGGCGCGGAGGTAATGCGCGAACGTCGGGATCGAGGCCGCGAACTCCGAGGCATTGTCGTAGGCGCCGATACGCGTGTTGGCCTGGCCGGACATCATGGCGAAACGTGCGGGTGCGCACAGCGGACTGTTGCTGTACATCGACGTGAACTGGACGCCGCCGTCGGCAAGACGCTGCAACTCGGGCGCCTTGACGACACGATGCCCGTAGCTCGGCAGGTAGGTGGCCGCCATCTGGTCGGCCATCAGCAGGAGAATGTTTGGCTTGCGACTCATCCGCCGAACAGACTATGCGCACGCCCGCGATGCCTCTGAGCGCCTCCGCGGGAAGCGAACGCTCGTCGACGTACGGGTCGATCAAACCGCGTGCGCGTGCTGCCCAGCTCCGTCAGATGGCCCGGACGTTGCGAGCTTCGTCGCCTTTGCGTCCTGGACCGATCTCGAACTCGACTACTTGTCCCTCGGCGAGCACTGTCTCGCCGGCAATGTTCGTCTGATGGACGAAGACGTCTTCCTTGCCCTCACATGAGATGAAACCGAATCCCTTGTCGCGGTTGAAGAACTTCACTGTGCCTTGCATTGATGCTGCTTTCCTTCGGAGGAACGCCACTTGGCGCTCTCTGTGTGTTTTCGATCACGCCGACTCGCTATGGGACGTGTCGGTCTCTACAGCGGAGGGGTATGACGGTCATCGGCCTTTCGAGCGAAGGCTCTTTCGCGCGACGCCGGCTCGGGTGTCGAGGAGACGGCGGCCTTGAACCGTGAGCTCGAGCTCCGTGAACTGCGGTCTGGGATTGCCCCAGCCTGGCAAGCCCCAGATCAGCAGGCGTGCCCGCGCCGTGCTGAGCCAGTCGGCTACCTCGGCAGCCGCCCACCCGAGATGCTCGACGAGCAGTCCGTTCGACATCGGCCGACCCGATTCGTCGCCGTCACGCACCGCTGTGAGCAACTCCATGATGCGGTCGTCGTCAGCCATCGAGTTGCGCCATCAATTCCTGCTTGCGCTGCTCGAACTCCTCGAACTCGATCTTGCCCTCACGAAAGCTGTCGTGCAGAACGGCCAGCTGGGCGAGCACCTCTGGCTCGGAAGCTGCAGGCGGCGCCTCGTCGGCCGCTGCCGCTGCCGCCACACGCGCTTCGCGCCGCTCCTGCTTGGCCTTCGCCTTCTCGCGCCGCGCGCTCTCACGACGTTGCTTCTGGAACTTCGCCTGATTCATCGCGGACAGTGGCCTCCGTAGATGGTGCCGGTCGCACGGCGAGATCGGAACGATCGCGCAAGTGGGCAGTAGATGATCGCGCCTCCTCGAAACGCACACTCGAAACGCACTCAGAGGGGAGGCGTCGAGCCTGCACGGGGCGACAGCGCTGCGGCCGTCCTGCCCAAGCGAGGCGACTCACCTAAGAAATTGAAGACCCTAGCAGCAGCGGTCGCCGGTTGCGCGGCGCCCGCTGGGTCGCGTTTGCGGTGACGAGGTACTCGGGTAACGACGTGGCGATATGGACGCCATCTCTCTTCTTCGCGCCGACCACAAGACCGTGGAGCAGCTGTTCAAGCGGTTCGAGAAGGCTGGTGACCGGGCCTACGCCGAGAAGCGTCAGATCGTCGACCGGATCATCGAAGAACTCGCGGTCCACGCCGCGATCGAGGAGCAGGTGTTCTACCCGGTCGTACGTCAGACGGTCCCCGACACCGAGGACATCGCGCTCGAGAGCCTCGAGGAGCACCACATCGTCAAGTGGGTGCTGTCGGAGCTCGTCGACCTCGATCCACAGCACGAGCGCTTCGACGCCAAGGTGACCGTTCTCATGGAGAACGTGCGCCACCACATCGAGGAAGAAGAGGATGAGTTCTTCCCGAAGGTGCGGGCGCAGCTCAGCCGGACGGCGCTGGCAGATGTCGGCCAGGCGCTGGCGGACGCGAGGCAGACGGCGCCGACGCGCCCACATCCGCGGCTGCCCGACGAGCCGCCGGGGAACGCCGTCGTGGGCGCGCTTGCGGGAGTCGTCGATCGAGTCGGCGGCAACGTGACCGAGCTCGCACAGGGTGGTGTGAATGCCGTGCAGGACCTCATCGCACGCATCATCGGATCGTCCAAGCCGACTGCCCCACGATCCAGCGCCGTCAGCGGGCGCGGCAGTGCCAAGCCGGCGAGGCGTTCGACATCGACCGAGCGCGCGAAGCAGACACCCCGCCGGGCCAAGTCGGCGGCGGCGACGCCGGCCAAGAGAGCGGCCTCTGGTTCGAAGTCGAAGACGGCGAAGAAGTCGGCGCAGGCGACGAAGACAACCACCAAACGGGCGTCCGCGACCAGTGGCCGCAGCGCCAAGCCACCGGCCAAGAAGGCGGCCGCCGCCGGCAAGCGGGCGGCGACTAAGGCGCGAACACGCGCCACTGCGGCCTGATCACTGCGGGTCTGCGTCACCGGCGATGCTGTTGCGGCGAGCCCGACCGTGATCGACAGGGAGGCCGTCACGCGTTGGGTCGGCGATTACGAACGTGCGTGGCGAGAGGACGACGCGGACGCTGTCGAAACGCTCTTCACCCAGAATGCCACGTATCGGCGATCGCCGTACGAGCCTTCCGAAACCGGTCACGAGGCGATCAAGGCGTTCTGGCTGGAGGACGCCGGCAGGACGTTCTCGATGGACGCCATGGTGCTGGCCGTCGAGAACGAGGTGGCGGTCGTGCGAGTCGACGTGTTCTACAGGACGCCGGTCGAGCGGGAGTACCGAGATCTGTGGCTTCTTCGATTCGGAGCGGACGGGCGAGTTGCCGACTTCGAGGAATGGGCCTACTGGCCCGGGAAGCCTTACTCCGCCGACTGACGCTCGCGGTCGCGCCGGCTCAAGGTCACGGAGCGTGGCGCCGATGTGGTGACGTGACGTCCGCGGCGGCCGGCTTCTCTCGCGTACCGCGTACGATCGCGTGGTCGAACGCCACCTGGTGGGTGTTCGGACTGGCGGTCCTCGTGATCGCTGCCCATGCTGCCAACGTGGTCGGACCGGCGGCTTATCCCGTCGTCACCCTTGGCGGGGTCATTGCGGGGATCGTCGGCCTGCTGTGCCATCGGCCGGTCATCGTCTGGCCATGGTGGTCGATGGTGACCGCTGGTGTGTTGTGGACGGTGGCCGGGATCGTGCGCGAAGTCACCGGCGCAACCGGTGACCTGTCAACCGGCCGGTCGTTGCTCCCGGACATGTTCGCCCTGCCCGGTTACGTCGCATTCGGTATCGCGCTGCACGGTCTGCTCGCTGCGCGAGGTGTGGACCGCGAACGCGACCTGCTGCTCGACGGGCTGATGATCGCGACCGGGGCGTCACTTGCCGTGCACCACTTCCTGGTAACGCCAACGCTCGCGCTCACCGACTCCTGGGTGGTTGCGCGGCTGGCGATTGTGATCTATCCGTCGATCTCGATGTGGCTGCTCGTGCTTGCTGGTCGCCTCGCGTTCAGCGGGTTGGAGCGCTCCGTCGCAAGCTTCCTGCTGCTGGGAGGCACGGCGAGTCTCGTTGTCGGCGATGTGGTCTTCGCGGCTGGCGAGATCGGTGCTATCGAGCTCGGTGAGGCGGTGCTGGCGG
>DASQTR010000642.1:0-2356 GCA_035641795.1 Ilumatobacter sp. | reverse complement strand
CGGTGCCGAAGAAGTGCCCGCCCGGGCCGACCTCGGCGATCGCGCCGAGTGCCAGCGAGTCGTCGTCGACCACCACCGGATCGAGCGCGGCGGACACCATGTGCAACAGATCGGCGTCGATCACCATCTTCTCGAAGCTCGCCTGCAGTCCGCCCTCCATCCATCCGGCACCGTGCATCATGAAGTTGCAGCAGCCCTGCACCGCACCCCACAGCGAGAACATCGACTCGTACGCGGCCTGGGCGTCGACGGCGTTGGCGGCGCACGTGTTCGAGCTGCGATAGGGCACGCCGTAGCGGCGCGCGAGCTGCCCGCCGGCAATCGCCGTCTTCCAGTACTCGGGCGTGCCGAACGCCGGCGCGCCCGACTGCATGTCGACATTGCTGGTGAAGCCGCCGTAGATGAACGGACTCCCCGGCCGCACGACTTGCGTAAGAACCAGACCTGCCAGCGCCTCGGCGTTCTGTTGCGCCAGCGCGCCGGCGAGCGTGATCGGGGCCATCGCCCCGGCGAGCGTGAACGGGGTGACGCACGTGACCTGGTTGGCGCGCGCCATCTCGATGATGCCGTGCGACATCGGCACGTCGAGCGTGAGCGGTGAGTTGGTGTTGACGATCGTGAACACGCTCGGCTCGGTGTCGAGCTGGTCCGGCGTGCGACCGCGCGCGATTCGAACCATTTCGATCACGTCGATGTTGCGCTGGCGGCCGAGCGAGTACACCGGGCATGCACGATCTGTGAGCGTGAGGATGTCGAGGCTGGCGTGGAGGTGACGCACGGAGGCGTGGACGTCGATCGGCTCGACCGGGTAGCCACCGACGAAGTGGATGCTGTCGAGCATCTGCGTCAGCCGGCAGAAGTTCTGGTAGTCCGCGCGGTTGCCGGTGCGGCGCCCGCGATCGAGATCGCAGGCGTTGGGGGCCGAGCCGACGGTTCCGAACGCGAGCATGTCGCCCCCGATGCGGAGCGATCGTTCTGGCTTCCACGAGTGCAATGTGAACTCGCGCGGGGCGGTCTTGACGACTGCCTCGACCATTGCCGGGTCGAAGGTCACCTGACGCTCGCGTACGGTGGCGCCGGCACTCTCGTAGATGCCCCGCGTCTCTGGATCGAGCACGCGCAGGCCGACGTCGCGCAGGAGTCGCAGTGACGCCTGGTGGATCGCCTCCACCTGGTCGGCCGAGAGCACCTCGATGGGTGGCAGGCGGAGTCGCGGCTGGGCGAACGGGCGCTGATCCGGCAGCGCCGACGTACGCGCACTCTGGTCGCGGGTGCGGCCTCGCCGCCGCTCGCGTGGCTCGTTCTCCGCAGTCACCGGCCCCCCTGCTCGCGGCGAATTCCTGGTACGACCGCGCGGACTATAGCGATCGGAAGTCGCCCGAACCCTACGAGGCTGTCCAGCGGCGGTGGATCGACTCGGCGAACTCGTCGTCGACGTTCGCCACCGGATGCGCGTCCTGGTTGGAACGCTCGACGAGCGCCCCCTGACGGGCGAGCTGGATCTTGAGGGCGGCGACGTCGACGTCGCGCAATGCCACACCGGCGTCGAGCGCGTGCACCGCTGCCACGCCGGCGGCCTCACCCATCGCCCAGCACTCCGGGATCTCGCGAAGGGCGGCATGCGAACGGGTATCGGCGGACAGGTTGCGTCCCGCGGCCAGCAGCCCGTCGAGCCGCGCCGGCAGGAGGCTGCGGAACGGGATCTCGAGGGTGGGGAACGACGGCGTCATTCCCGGGCACAGCCCGATGCTGTCGGCATAGCTGCCGTCGGCCATCCAGTGCTCGATCGTGATCCGCTCGGCGCCTACGAGCCGGCGCGCGTGGCGCGTGCCGATCTGCGACGCCGTGTCGAGGATCCAGGCCCGCTCGAATCCCGGGACGTGCTCGCGGAAGAAGCGCAGCCCGTCGCGCGCCATGTCGCGCGACACGAACTCGACGGCGGTGAGGTCGGCCACGTCGAGCGCCGAGTAGCCCGCCATCTTCGGTGTGAGGAACAGCGCCACCGAGTCGTACGGCGTCGGATGGGCGAGCAGCTTGACGCCCTCGTCAGAGGCGCGCTTCATCACCTCGCTGAACTCGTCGCGGCGGAGCATCCAGAAATCGAGGTAGCGCCGCATGTCGACGTTGCCGAACCGAAAGCTGGTCGTCAGCCGGGCGTGGGCGCTCTCGCCGTCGAAGTCGTCGTCGTAGGCGGCGCCGGCCTGGGCGAACACGTCGCCGTCGCCGGTGCAGTCGATCACGACCGGCGCGGTGAGCGCGTACCGGCCCTGCTTGCTCTCGAAGATCACCCCTTCCACGCGTGAACCGGCGACGATCGTGGCCACGACCCAGCAGTGCAGCAATGTGTGCACGTTCG
>DASQTR010000641.1:0-4242 GCA_035641795.1 Ilumatobacter sp. | reverse complement strand
GCTGTGCGCATTCGCCGGCGCTGCGCTGCTCGTCGTGTCGTTCCGGTTGCCAGAGACGTTGGAGCCGTCTGACCGGCTGGCGCTCTCGGCGGGCGACGTGTGGCGGAGCTGCCGTATCGTGTTGGTGACGCCGGGCACCTACGGATACCTCGTCTCGCTGACCGCGTTGTTCGGGGTGTTCATCTCGTACATCGCCAGTTCGGAGATCATCCTCGACGAGGTGTTCGGTCTCAGCGGCTGGTTCGCACTGTTCTTCGGTGCGATGTCGCTGGTGATGGGCGCGGGGATGTACCTCAACGGCCACGTCGTCGAACGCGTCGGTCTCGATCGCCTCTCGGGCCGCGTGTTCGCCGCCAACCTGGTCGCAGTGGCAGTCATGTTGGTGGTCGCACTGGCGACGGACGGTACGCCGCCGTTCTGGCTGTTCGTGGCCGCTCTGGCGCCGGTCCTGTTCACCGTGCAGATGCTGCTACCGAACCTGACATCAGCTTCGATGACGCCGCTCGCCCACGTGGCGGGAACGGCGGCCGCGATCGTGGGCGTCGTGCCGGGCGTCGTCGGCTCTGTGATCGGTGCGATCATCGACCGGCAGTTCGACGGCACGATCACACCGCTGGCGATCGCATTCGTGGTGTGCAACTCGATCGCCTGGCTCGGCTGGCGATGGGCGCTTCGTTCCTGTCGCGCTGATCACCGAGTCCCCGGTGATCAGCGCGACATGAACGCCGTCTAACCCAGTCCGTCTGCGCCGACCGTCACGATCCGCTCCGTTGCCGGTTGGTCGTGCACGGGAGTGGGATTCCCCTCGAGGTCGAGCATGCAGGCTGCGCCCAGATACCAGCTGGGCACCACGGCGTTGCCCCAGAAGTCGCGACGGCGTTCGTCGTGGACGTCCCAACGGATCGGCTCGTGCCCGGGGTCACCGGTGAAGTAGTCGGTCGTGTAGATCTCGACGCGGTGCCCGTCGGGGTCGCGCATGTAGAGGTAGAACGCGTTCGACACGCCGTGCCGCCCCGGCCCGCGCTCGATCACCGACGACTGCAGGTCGAGCGCCCCGATCGTGTCGCACAGACTGAAGATGTTGTGCGACTCGGGCACCGCGAACGCGATGTGGTGGATCATCGGGCCCGACCCGAGCGTGAAGGCGACGTCGTGCACGGTCTGCTTGCGGAACATCCAGGCCGCGAAGAGCGTGCCGTCCTCCAAGTCTTCGATCGTCTCGCTCAGCCCGAAGCCGAGCTTGGTGTAGTACTCGAACGCCACCGGCACGTCGGGCGTGGCGATGTTGATGTGGTCGAGCCGGTTGATGCTCGCCCCGCGGCGGAGGTCATAGCGCTGCACGAGCGGCGCCACCCGATCGATGTGGTGCACCAGCTCGATCGTGAAACCCAGCGGGTCGACGGTGCGCACGGCCTCGCCGAAGCCGGGTGTCGCGCCCGCCGGCACCCGCTGGGTCGGGCAGCCGAGCTCTGCGAAGTAGCGCTCGGCCCGATCGACATCCTCCGGCGTGCGTAGCCGGAAGCCCATTCGCGCGCATGCAGCCTGTGGTCCCTCGCGCAGCACGACCGAGTGGTGGATGAACTCCTCGTATCCGCGCAGGTACAGCGCGCCGGGTTCCTCGTGCTGCACGTGGAAGCCGATGAGGTCGACCCACCAGGCCCGCGCCCTGGCGAGGTCGGTGACGACGAGGTCGACGTAGGCAGCTCTGACGATGTCGGGGGGCGTGCTCATGGTTGCTCCTCTTGTGTCCATGTCTCAAAAGCGGTGGCTCACCCAGTCCTGCTGGGCAGCGTTGGCGAGCTTGCGCAACAGGCGCGTCATGGTCTCGCGTTCGTCCGGGTCGAGCGTCGCAGCCCAGTCGGCCTCGCGCACGTTGTGCGCCCGGAACACCTGCACGATCTTTCGTGTACCCAGTGGTGTGAGCGACAACACCACCGAGCGGGCGTCGTGTGCGACCGCCGAACGGGCGATCAGACCGTCGGCCTCCAGCGTCTTCACCAGCGACGACACCGCCTGACGGCTCATGCCGCTCGTCTCCGCCAGCCGGCTCGGCTCGAGCGGGCCGCTGATCCACAGCGTGAAGACTGCGCGGAACGCGGCCCAGCTCCACCCGGCGGGGCGGTGGACGCGCGACTCCAGGTCGTAGACGACGACGTTCGTCACCCGATGGAGGAGCAGCACGAGCTCCATCGACTGTCGGTCGATGCCCTCGATGCGACGTGGTGTCTCGTCCAGGGCGCGGGTGACGAATGCGAGTGCCTCGTCGGCACTCGCCGGGTCTGTCGGCGAGGCCTCGGCAAGCGCGGTCGTGGGAGTCACCATTGACATTATAGTACAACCTTTGATTACCTGTTGTCGATGCCTGTACGTGATGCCGTTGCCGTCCTCGACCGACTCAGGTCCCGTGCCCCGCACCTGTGGATCGACGGCAAGCCGGTCGACGATCCCACGTCGCACCCGACCACTGCCAACGCCTGCCGCTCGCTCGCTGCGCTCTACGGCATGCAGCAGCGGGCCGACCTCGTCGACGCGATGACGTTCGCCAGCCCCACCAGCGGCGAGCCGGTCGGGATGAGCTTCATCGTCCCCACCACACGCGAGGACCTCGAACGCCGCTCGGCGATGCACCAGCTGTGGGCCAACGCTCACCTCGGCTTCATGGGCCGCACCCCCGACTACCTGAACGTCAACGTCATGGCGGCCGGCACGGCGGCCGACTTCTTCGCGCGGAACGACCCGCGGTTCGGCCCCAACATGGCGAACTACTTCGAGTTCGTCCGCGAGCACGACCTGGCGCTCACGCACGCGCTGACCAACCCCCAGGTCGACCGCTCGAAGCGCGATTCCGAGCTCGACGACCCGTACATCGCGCTCGGCGTCGTACGCGAGACGAGCGACGGGATCATCGTCCGCGGCGCGCGGATGCTGGCGACGCTGCCGATCTCCGACGAGATCCTGATCTTCCCGTCGACGGTGTTGCAGCGCGGTGAGGACATGAACCGCTACGCGATGTCGTTCGCGGTGGCGAACGACACGCCCGGGCTCTCGTACCAATGTCGCGAACCACTCGACATCGGCCGTTCGCACGCCGACCACCCGCTCGGCTCACGCTTCGACGAGATCGACGCGATGGTCTACTTCGACGACGTGCTGGTGCCATGGGAGCGGGTGTTCCTCATGAACGACGCCGACGTCGCCAACCGCGCCTACGCGGAGACCGGTGCTGTGCTGCACATGGCGCACCAGGTGGTCAACCTCAAGATCGCCAAGACCGAGTCGATCCTGGGGACCATGCAGGCCGCGGTCGACATGATCGGCACCGGCCACTACCCGCACGTTCAGGAGATGATCGCCGAGGCGATCATCGTGCTCGAGATCATGAAGAGCCTCCGGGTCGCGTCAGAGGCTGGGGCGACGATCAACGAGTACGGCGTGATGACGCCGCTGCGGGGCCCGCTCGATGCGGCTCGCAACTACTACCCGCACATGTACCAGCGCCTGATCGAGATTCTTCGGCTGCTGACCTCGAGCGGGCTGATCATGATCCCGACCGAGGCCGACTTCGACGGGCCGATGGGCCCGTCGATCGAGAAGTACCTCGGGTCGGTCGGGGGCAACGCGGAGGACCGGGTGCGCCTGATGCGACTCGCGTGGGACATGACGATCTCGGCCTTCGGCGGCCGCCAGAAGCACTACGAGACGTTCTTCTTCGGCGATCCCGTCCGGATGCGGCAAGCGCTCTACAACGTCTACGACCGCAGCGCGATGGTCGAGCGCGTCAAGTCGTTCGTCGCCGAAACCAGTTGGCCTGAGTGACGCGCTACGAACGATCGAGCACGAAGTCGAACGTTGCTGCCAGCTCGCCGTTCTGGTCTGGTTCGAAGTCGACGATCAGGCTCTCCCGGACGCCGAAGACGGCGTCGTCGTAGAGGTGATCGCTGGTGCGGTCGAAGATGTGCGTGATCAGCTCCTTGTAGCCGGGGTGCTTGACCCACGTGTGGAGGTGACCGGGCCGCATCCAACCGCGGTTGTTTGCCTTCAGCAGTTGCCCGACGGGACCGTCGTGGGGGATCGGGTACTTGCCTGGCCGCACGGTGCGGATCTCGTAGCGGCCGTCGGCGTCGGTGCGGTAGATGCCGCGCAGGTTGAACTCGCTCTGCCCGTCGGCCTTCTGCACCGTGTACCAGCCGTCGGTGTTGCTCTGCCAGCAGTCGAGCACAACGCCCTCGAGCGCCTCGCCGT
>DASQTR010000640.1:0-12946 GCA_035641795.1 Ilumatobacter sp. | reverse complement strand
CGACCGAGTGTTCGTGATGTCGCGCGGCACGATCGTCGAGGAGCTACCGGGGGACGAGCTGGACGAGACCCGAATCGTCGAGGCCATCGTCCGCGGGCCTGGGATGTCGAAGGCGGCGAGATCACCGCTGGGCGTCGCGATGCCGAAGGCACCGGCAACAACGCCGACATCCGACGAGGTGTCATGACCGTCGAGATCGAGATCACCCGGGTCGATCGGGCGAGGCAGCTGGCGCGCAAGGTCGCCCGCAATGCTCGCGACCGGAACGAGTGGCGCAGGATCATCAAGTTCCGGCTGTGGATGCCGGTGGCGCTGCAGGTGTTGTTGATCGTCGCCCTGCTGGCGTACACCGAGTCTCGGTTCGACGGCTTCATCAACGAGGCGAACATGACCACGGTCTTGCTTCTCGCGATGCCACTCGCGCTGGCCGCCATCGCCCAGACGCACGCGATCCTGGTCGGGTATCTCGATCTGTCCGTGGGTGCGATGATCAGCTTCGGCGTCGTCGTCGGCTCATTCCTGATCGGTGCCGATGCCTCGACTTTCGACATCCTGACAGGGGTCGCGGTGATCCTCGCCTGCGGCCTCGGGTTGGGGTTGGTCAACGCTGTCCTCGTCAGGGGCGTCAAGATTCCGTCGCTCATCGCCACGTTGGCCACGCTCAGCATCCTCGACGGGATCTCGCTCACGATGCGACCGACCGCGCAGGGTGTGATCAGCGACGACTTGGTGTCGTTCCTCCGCACGAGCGTGGGCCCGATCCCTATCGCGTTCATCGTCATCGTCGTCGGTGCCGGCGTACTGGATCTGTGGCTGCACGCCTCTGGATCGGGCCTCGAGCTGCGGGCGGTGGGCTTCGACGAGCGAGCGGCCAAGCGCGGCGGCATCAAGACCAACTGGATTCGCGTGCGCGCGCTCCTGCTCTCGGGCGTGGTCGGGGCCGCTGCGGCGCTGTTCGTCATGGCGCGCTCGCCGATCGGCAACGCTCAGATCGGAAGTTCGTTCACGCTCAACAGCATCACCGCCGCCGTGTTGGGCGGGGCGGCGCTCGCCGGTGGTCGGGCGACCTTCATCGGCAGCACCGTGGCCGCCGTTCTGCTGGCGCTCATCATCACCGCCCTCCCGTTCCTCGAGCTGTCACCCACCGACGGCTCGATGATCATCGGGCTCCTCGTTCTGGCGGGGATCCTGCTCTTTCAGGTCGGGGATCTCAAGGAACTCGTCAAACGTAATTTCCGCAGGGCGCGGCGCCTCGTGCTCGGCAGCAACATCGTCGAGCGTGCCGACATCCCCAACGTGTATCCGGACGGCAACGACTTTTCGGTTGTGCCCACCGAACGTACGTTGATCAGGAACGGATTCGTTCTGAGCATCGACCCCCGGATCGGCGAGGTCGACGGCTGCGACGTACTCATCGACGGGGATCGGATCGTCGCCGTCGGCAGAGGTTTGGAGGTCGACGGCGCGTTGGTCACAGACGCGTCAGGCATGATCGTCATGCCCGGCTTCGTCGACACCCACCGCCACACCTGGCAGGGCGTGCTGCGCAACATCGGCACCGACGTGCCGCTGGAGGGCCGATCGAGCTACTTCTCGCACGTGCTGCACAAGTTGGCGCCGGCGTTCCGGCCGGAGGACGCCTACATGGGCAACCTGTTGTCGGCGCTGGGTGCGATCGACGCCGGCATCACCACGCTGTTGGACTGGTCGCACATCCAGGCCTCACCGGACCATACGGATGCCGCCGTCCAGGCCTTGGAAGACTCAGGGATGCGGGCGGTGTTCGCGTACGGTTTCCCGTGGTGGGGCAAGTGGGACGAGCGCCAGCCGAGCTGGTTCGTACGGGCGGCGACCGAGCATTTCGCGACTCGAGACCAGATGTTGACCCTCGCCCTGGCGGCACCCGGCCCGGAGTTCACCGACTTCGAGGTGACCCGCGATCACTGGAGGCTGGCACGAGAGGCGGGGGCGAGGATCTCGACCCACGTCGGCGTTGGTTCCTACGGCCTCGAGGCCAAGTTCGAGCATTTCGGGCGAGGGGGCGCACTCGGTCCCGACACCACCTACATCCACTGCACGACACTCAACGACACCGAAATCCAGATGATCGTGGACACCGGCGGAACTGTTTCACTGGCGACCCCCGTCGAGATGATGATGGGTCATGGCATGCCACCGATTCAGAGATTTCTCGACCGCGGTCTGAAGCCGAGCCTCAGCGTCGACGTCGAGACCAACGTCCCAGGCGACATGTTCAACCAGATGCGATCGGTGCTCGCCCTGCAGCGTTCGCTGGCGGCGGGTCTGGGCAAGGCTCCGGTGAGTGCTCGCGAGGTGCTCGAGTACGCAACGATCGAGGGCGCTAGGGCGAACGGCCTCGATGCCAAGGTCGGCTCGCTGACGCCGGGCAAGAAGGCGGACATCATCATGCTGCGCACCGATCGGATGAACGTGACGCCGCTCAACGATCCGGCCACCGCTGTGGTGACGAGCATGGATACCGGCAACGTCGACATCGTGATGATCGGCGGCCGAGTCATGAAGCGGGGAGGCCAGCTGCTCCACGTCGATTGGCCGGCCGTACGCCGCTTCGCCTCCGATTCCCGCGATTTCGTCGTTGCCAAGTCGGGCTTCAAGCCGCCGAAGATCTGATCCGGCAGGTCGCACCCCGCGCGCTTCGTCCGTCGACGGAGTGCGGTGATTCAGCGGTGGCGCGGTCGGTGTCTGAGGAGCCAGCCGACGATCACGCCCGCCACGCCGGCGATGACGAGCACCAGCCACATCGGCGCGTCGGCGCTGCCGGTGACGTAACCGATGCGCACGTCTTCGCGGTTGTCGACAGCGATCAGGACCACCGCAGCGATGATCAGGGCGACGATCGTCACCCGCACGATCCCGCCTATGCCCCGGGCGGTGACGTCGACGTTCGAGTGATCGCTCATGCCGCCGCGATACCCGCGACGGGGCGCCGTCATTCGCACTGGCCATGCCTGTGCGGACGCGAAGGGATCCGAGCCGGCGGCTCGGATCCCTGCTGGTCTTGGGGACTGGTTTTGGGGCTGGCGTGAGTCAGTTGTCGCGGCGGTACAGGAGCACCGTGCCGATCGCGAGGGCGGCGATGGTGTAGCCGCCGAACAGAATGGCGTCGTCCACTCGGGAAAGCCGCAGCGCCATCGTCTCGGGCGTGTCACTGAGGGACTCGATGTCGAGCAGGCCGTTGGCGGCGCTGAAGGGCAGGAAGCGGGAGATCCTCGGCGAAGCGAAGCCGCGGAACAGGTTTTCCACGACCAGCGTCCAGACGAGCGCCGTGGAGATCGCCGCCGAGCTGTGGCGGATGATCATGCCGGTGCCGAGGCCGAAGACCGGGGCCAGCGATGTCAACAGCAGTCCCCACAGCGCAGTGGCGGCCATTCCCGAGGTATCGCCCATGTCGAGGCCACCGAGCACGGCACCGGAGAACCCCGCGACCATTCCGAGCACTCCCATCGCCAGACCGAAGCCGGCAGCGATCGTGGTCTTGGCGGCGACGGTGACCCATCGCGCTGGTTGTGCGGCGATCGTGTTCGCCAGCGTGCCGTGCTGGACCTCAGATGTGAACATCAGGATGCCCATCACGATTGCGAGCACGGTGGTCAGCCACGTCGAGAAGATGAAGGTGTCGGCGATGGTGAACGGCACGTGCTTGTTGGGATCCTCCTTGACGAACACGGCAAGGATCAGCGACAGGAGCAGGCCGACCACCACGGTCAAGCCGAGGATCGCGGGGTTGGATCGGAGCGATCGCGTCTTGATCCATTCGCTGCGCAATGCGGCGGGGACGGCGGCCAGGTCGTCCTTGCGTGACCTGGTGATGGCGGTGGACGTGGAGGTGGAGATGGAGGTGGAGATGGAGGTGGGGATGGAGGCGGAGATAGCGGTGATGCTCATGGTTGTTGGTCCTTTGTGCGAGGCGTTGACGGGGTGGTGTTGATGGGTGGCGTTCAGGCGGATGCGAACTCGGCGCTGGCGCCGGTGATGTCGAGCAGGATCTCCTCGAGTGATCGTGAGTGCTCCGTGATCTCGACCACGCGGATGCGGTTGTCGAAGGCGACCTGCGAGACGAACGCGATGGTCGTGTTGCGCACCGTGAGCCAGTCGCCGTCGATCTCGACGGAGATCCGGCCGTGGTCGAGGAGTCCCGCCAGCTCGGCGGACTGAGGGGTGTGCACGACGACGGTGGTGTCGCCACGGGCGAGTGTCGTGGCGACCGGCTCGGCGGTGAGCAGCTTGCCGCCGCCGACCACGACGAGGTCATCTGCGAACATTTCGAGCTCGCTGATCAGGTGGCTCGACACGAACACGGTGCCGCCGCGGTTGGCGAAGTTGCGGAGCGAGGTGCGCAACCAGCGGATGCCGTCCGGGTCGAGTCCGTTCGATGGTTCGTCGAGCAGCAGTGCCTCTGGCTCACCCAGCAATGCGCCAGCGAGCGCCAGGCGTTGGCGCATGCCGAGCGAGAAGGATCCGGCGCGCTGGTCGGCGGCGCTGTCGAGTCCGACCTCGTTGAGGACCTCGTCGACGCGACGGGCGGGGATGCTGCTGAGGGCAGCGGATGCCCGGAGGTGGTTGCGAGCGGTGCGACCGGGGTGCATGGAGCGTGCGTCGAGCACTGCGCCGACGATCCGGGCGGGATGGAGCAAGCGGGTGTAGCTGACGCCGCGGTAGCGGACGTCGCCGCGGTCGGGTCGGGTGAGGCCGACCATCATCCGCATCGTCGTGGACTTGCCGGCGCCGTTCGGGCCGACGAATCCGGTGACGCGACCGGAGGCGACCTCGAACGTCATGTCGTCGACGACTGTTCGATGGCCGTAGTGCTTGGTGAGTCCTGAGACGGTGATCATGAGTTGGTGTTCCATTCGTGTTGTGTGGGTGTTTGGCTGGGTCGTTGGATGGCTGTGGCGAGCGGGGCGATCGAGATCAGCTCGGCATTGACCGAGGTGAGATGGGTCACGACGCCGTGCAGGTGGGCCGGGTCGCGTATGTCGCCGATCAGGCGGGTCACGCCGTGGCCGGTGTGATCGAGTGTGAAGTCGTCGAGCAGTGGGCGCAGCAGCCGGGCGGCGGCACGTCCCTTGATGACGATCTCGTAGGTGGTCGGTTGGGGCATGTGGCCACCGTCTCACCGGATGGGGCGATTCCGCCTCACCTCATCGGCGATCTCACCCGGGTGAGACGCGGCGGTAGGGTCGACCGTGGTGGCGGATTTGGAGATGGCAACGGCGGCCACCAAGCTGCGGCCGCCGGCTGCTCCCACCCGGCTCGTCGAGCGAACTCGCTTGGCCGCGGTGCTCGATCACGGCATCGACTCCGGAGTGCCGCTGCTGCTCGTCAGTGCCCAGGCCGGGTCCGGCAAGTCGACACTGGTCGCCTCATGGGCAGCCGGACGCGGCGAAGCCGCAGCGTGGCTGCAGGTAGAGGACGGCGACTCCGATCCGGCGCGCTTCTGGTCGTCGATCGTGACCGCGATCGGGAGGCTGCGGCCAGAGTTCGCTGCACGACTCACGCCCGCCGTGATCGGCTCACAAGGCGACGACCGCGTCGTCGTGACCGCGATCGTCAACGAGCTCGTCGGCACCGACGAACGCTTGGTCGTCGTGATCGACGACTACCACCTGATCGACGAGGCCAGCGTGCATCGCGGCGTCGAACGCCTCGTGGACCTGTGCCCCCCGCAGCTGACGTTGGTGATCATCACCCGCGTCGACCCGCCGTTCCGCCTGGGCCGGATGCGGGTGCGCGGCCGGATGAGTGAGGTCCGCGCTCACGATCTGCGGTTCGACACCGACGAGGCGTCCGCATTGTTGGGCGCGGTGAGTGCCCGGCTTTCCGTGAGCGCCCTCGACGACCTCTGTGCGCGGACCGAAGGGTGGGCTGCAGGTCTGGTCCTCGCCGGACTCTCGATCGAACGAGCACCTGACCCTGACAGATTCGTGGCTGCGTTCCGGGGCGACGATCAGCTGGTGGTCGGCTACCTCAGCGACGAGCTCCTCTCCACGATGGGCGCGGGCGACCGGCAACGCCTGCTCGAGACGGCATTGCTCGACCGTCTCACTGGCCCGCTCGTGGACGGCGTCACTGCCTCATCCGGTGGCCGCGAGTGGTTGACCAGGATTGCCGATCGCAACCAACTCGTCATTCGCTTGGACAGCACCGGCGAATGGTTCCGCTATCACCACTTGCTACGGGATCTGCTCTCGCTCGAAGCGCGACAGTCCTTCCCCGAACGCATTCCCGAGCTGCACGCCAGAGCTGCGGCCTGGTTCGAGGCGCAATCGGACCACGAACAAGCGGTCGTGCACCGCCTCGCCGGAGGTGACCTACCGGGTGCGATCTCGCTGATGCACATCGTGGCACCGCGTCTCATCGGTCGCGGCCAGATCGCCACCGTCCGCCGGTTGCTCGAACAGATCGGGGCGGTTGCCGAGTCGTCGACCGCATGCGCCCTGTCATGGGGCTGGTGCGAGTACCTGGAGGGTCGCTATGCCGAGGCGCAACGCTGGCTCGACACCGCACTCCGCGTGGCACCCGCCGGCTTCGATCGCACGATCACGACACCGCTGAGCATCAACGTGGCACTCGGCCGTGGCGACGTCGCCTCGGCGCTCGATACAGCGCGCAACATGGTCGCCACCGATCAGCTCGATTCGCATCCCACAGAGCTATCGACGGCAACCGGCGCCGCCTTCGTGTGGGCCGGCCTGACCGACGAAGGTAAACGCGTGCTCGAATCGGCGATCGCCAAATCGAAGCTCGAGCAACGTCCCGCCGGTCAGGTGCTGGCACTGGTGTACATCGCGATCGCTGAGCTCGAGGACGGCGACGCGAACGCCGCGCATGGCGCCGCGACGAAGGCGTTGGCGACGGCGGACTCGTTCGGTCTCTCCGCCTATCACGGGGTCGCGCAGGCATATGCGATACGCGCTCGAACCGCCAATTCCGAACAGGCGCGGGCCGACGTCAAGCAGGCACTCGAGATCGTCCGAAGGGCGTCGACCGATCTCGGTCTCGCATACGTCCTCACCGCGTGCGGCGACACGTTGATCGACCTCGGCGACGCCGCAGGACCGCAGCTGATCAGCGAGGCGCGCAGGGTCATCGACCGATGCGTCGACCCCGGGATCGCGGGGCGCTACCTGGCACGAGTCGAGTCACGCCATCGGCTGAGCCAGGCACCAGTCGACAGAGCACCGTCGCTGGTCGAACCGCTCACCAAGCGCGAGCTGTCCGTTCTGCGCTACCTGCCCACCAAGCTGTCACTGCGGCAGATCGCGTCCGAAATGTACGTATCGCTCAACACGGTGAAGACCCATTGCGGCGCCGTCTATCGCAAGCTCGGTGTCAGCGATCGCAAGAGCGCTGTCGACACAGCGCGCAAACTCGGCCTGCTCTGACTGCTCCGGCGCGGGTTGTTGGGGCGCCGTACGGGTCACTGGCCTACTGTTCGCGCCATGGATGGCGTCCATGACATGGGCGGCACGGAGGGCTTCGGGCCAGTCGAGCGCGACGAGGTCGTGTTTCACAGCGACTGGGAGCGGCGCGTGTTCGGGATGCAGATGACTGCGCAGATGGAGAACACGAACACCGACGAGTTCCGACACTCCGTCGAGCGGCTCGACCCGGCGCTGTACCTCTCCTCGACCTACTACGGCCGCTGGCTCGCCTCGCTGGAGGTGCGACTCGCCGAGCGCGGTCTGATCGCGAGCGACGATGTCGACGCTCGTGCGGGCGCTGCAGCGCGGCCGCGCGCCGTAGCCACGATCGGGTTGCCGAAGGGCTCGCCGTCGGGCGGGCCGATGCGAATGCTGAAACAGCCGCCGCGCTTCGCAACCGGCGATCGGGTGCACGTCCGTGATGCCCACCCGCAGGGTCACACGCGGCTGCCGCGCTACGTGCGTGGCAAGGCGGGCACCGTGGGCTTGGCGCACCCCGCGTTCGTGTTCCCGGACACGCATGCCCACGGCCTCGGCGAGGATCCTCAATACGTCTACGCCGTCCGGTTCTCGGCGCGCGACCTCTGGGGCGAGGGCGATCACGTCGTGCACGTCGACGTGTGGGAGAGCTACCTGGAGCCGGCATGACGCGTGATCACGACCATTACGACCACCACCACGACCATCACCACCACGACCACCACCACGACCACGACGACCCGCGCGCGCTGCGGGCGGAGGCGCTCGAAGAGATCCTGATCGAGCGCGGGCTCGTCGACCCGGCCCGGATCGACGCGGTGCTGGACTACTTCGAGAACGAGCTCGGGCCCCTGAACGGTGCGCGGCTGGTCGCCCGGGCATGGACTGACGAGGACTTCCGCCGGCATCTCCTCAGCGACGGCACCGGCGCGATGGAGTCGATGGGGCTCGACGGCCCCCAGGTCGACCACCTCGTTGTCGTCGAGAACACCGACACGGTGCACAACGTCGTCGTCTGCACGCTCTGCTCGTGCTACCCGTGGGGCCTGCTCGGGCTACCGCCGGCCTGGTACAAGTCGTTCGCCTATCGCTCCCGCGTCGTGCGCGAACCGCGGGTGGTGCTCGACGAGTTGGGGTGCACGCTTCCCGATGAGGTCGAGATCCGCGTCTGGGATTCCTCCGCCGAGGTGCGCTACCTCGTGCTCCCGGAGCGTCCGCCAGACGCCGACACGACCGATCTGGCCGAGCTCGCGTCGCGGGTCACGCGGGATCTGATGATCGGCGTCGCTCGGTGATCGACCTCGACGCGGAGGGGCCAGCGGCACCGCCGCGACTGAACGGCGAGCTCGTGTTCGAGCACCCGTGGCAGAGTCGAGTCTTCGCCACCACGATGGCGCTCTGCGAAAACGGCGTGATCGTGTACGGGGACTTCCGTGAGCGGCTGATCGCCGCGATCGCCGACCATCCCGACCAGTACTGGCAGAGCTGGAGCGAGGCGCTCGAGGATCTGCTCGTCGGGCGCGGGCTGTGCGAGGCCGACGAAGTGACCGAACGCGCCAGGAGATTCGCCGAGCACGATTGAACCGCGAGTCGTCGTCTCGTTCTATCCGTCGCTGCCCAGAACTTCGTCGACCCATTGCATGCTCGCAGCAGCGGTCGGGAATCCACACGTGGTGATCGCGAGCAGCACGACATGGCGGATTTCGTCTGCGGTGTCACCGGCTTCGAGCGCCTTGCGGACGTTGGAACGCACGGCGCCGGGCGACTCCTTGGCGACAGCGAGCGCGAGCTTGACGAGGCGCTGCGCACGCTCGTCGAGCGGCCCCGCGGACTCCGTGGCCACGGCCAGAGCGTCGAGCTGTTGCGCGATCTGAGGAAAACCCTCTCGGAACGCGACGTATACCCGGGGTAGGTGCTCGCTCATCGGCCCATCGTCGCACGGCGGGCGCCGCATGGGCGAGGGCTGCCCTCATGGTCACGCCATCGACGATGGCAACGAGCGCTAACGAGACGACAGGGCTTCCTGGTAGACCGACATCGTCCGGGTCGCGATCGCGTCCCACGAGTAGGTGGCCTGCAGGATCTCCTTGCCGCGCTGCACCATGCTTGCCGCCAGATCCTCGTCCGTGAGCACCCGCTCGATGCAATTGGCGAGGTCGCCTGCGTTGCCCGGCTCGAACAGCAGCGCCGACCCCGTGCCACCGACGAGCTCGGCCAGGCCGCCGGTGTCCGCCACGATCAGCGGCGCCCCGCCCGCGAGTGCCTCGAGGGCGACGACGCCGAACGGCTCGTACAGCGACGGGATCACGACGCACCCGGCGCGGTGGATCGCGGCCCGCAGGTCGTCGTCGGGTAGGTACCCGGAGACCTCGATCAGGTTGCCGACGCCGGCGATGTCGATCTGGGACTGGAGCTCGGGCAGGTACGTGCCGCGGCCGACGATCATGCACTCCAGCCCTGGCACCCGTGGCCGCAGCGTGGCCACGGCGCGGGCGAGCACGTGAAACCCTTTCTCGTACTGCACTCGGCCCCACGAGAGCACGAGCTTGGTGCGCGCCTGGTCGAATGGCTCGCCCGGACTCGGGGTCGCCCACCAGGCCGGGTCGATGCCGTGCGGGACGCGCCGGACGTGGTCGGGGTCCATCTCGAACCCCGCCACGATCTCGCGCACCATCAGCCGCGTGCTGGCGATCACGCGGCCGGAGCGGAACGCCTGCCACCACTCGACGCTGTTGATGTCGGTTGCCGACCCGGGCGGCAGATGGCCTCCGTGGCGGCCGCGCTCGGTGCCGTGGAACGTAGTGACGATCGGGTTGTCGAACAGTGTGGCGATCACGTCTGCGGCCCAGGCGACCTCCCAGTCGTGGGCGTGCACGATGTCGGGGCGCCAATCGCCGAACTCCGCCGCGGCGCGGACGAAAGCGTGGTTGGCGGATGCGGTGGCGGCGACGGGCTTCTCGGAGATCCATGGCATGTCGACCGGCACACGCAGCACGCGCAGCCCGTCCTGGATCGCCTCAGCTGGCGCTCCGTCGACGAGTTGGCTGATCAACACCACTTCGTGGCCGGCGCGGCGCATCGCCCGTGCGAGGCCGTCGACGTGCGCCGCTGTCCCTCCCGTCGAGCTGGGGGGAAACTCCCAGGAGAGCATCAGCACGCGCACGGGCTCGGACCCTATCTAGCCTGCCGCGCGTGGTGCTCGACCGGCTCGACCCCGACCTACGCCCGGTGGCGACCGCGAGCGCCACCGTGGGCGTGGTGATCGGGGCGTTCGGCGCCGTGTTCGGTGTGGCCGCCGTCGCTGCGGGAAGCTCGGTGCTGCAGGCATGCGTGATGTCGCTGCTCGTCTTCACCGGCGCATCGCAGTACAGCGCAGTCAGCGTGGTCGCCGATGGCGGCTCGACCGCCACCGCATTGAGCAGCTCGTTGCTGCTGGCCGCCCGCAACGGCGTCTACGGCCTGACGATGGCGCGCGTGCTGGGCGGGTCGCTTGCGCGGCGTCTAGCTGCCGCGCATCTCGTGCTCGACGAGTCGACGGCGATGGCGACGGCTCAGATCGGCCGCCGGCAGCAGGCCACGGCGTTCTGGGTGACCGGTCTGGCGGTGTTCGTCTTCTGGAACCTCGGCACGCTCGGCGGAGCATTGGTCGGATCGGAAGTCGACACCGCACGATGGGGCCTCGACGCAGCGGTGCCGGCGGGTTTCGTCGCCATGGTGTGGCCGCAGTTCAAGACCCGCAACGGGCGCATTGCCGGCCTGCTCGGTGCGGTCGTCTGCCTGGCGACGATCCCGTTCGTGCCGATCGGGTTGTCGGTGCTGTGCGCGTCGGTCGCCGTGCTCGTCGGCGTGCGCCCGGAGCGTTCGGCGACATGAGCTGGCTGCTCGTGATCGCGCTCGGCGTCGGGGCGTACGCGTTCAAGGTGCTCGGGCTGGTCGTGATCGGCGCCCGTTCGCTGCCAGCTGTCATGGAGCGTTGCCTGGCGTTGATCCCCGCCGCGCTGCTCTCGGCGTTGATCGTCAAAGACACGTTCTCCGTCGGTCATGACCTCGTGCTCGACGCACGCGCCGCAGGTGTGGCAGTGGCGGTGGTCGCCACATGGCGGCGGGCGCCGATTCCGGTCGTGATCGTGCTCGGCTCCGCGGTCACCGCCATCGTACGGGCGGCGTTCTGAGCGTCAGCGGGCTTGCTCGACCAGTCGCGCCAGCCGCTTCAGGTTGTGGCGCCAGAGTCGCGAAAGGATCCAGCGGCCGCCGAGCAACTCGCCCAGGCGCCCGCCGAGGAACCACGGGAATCGAAGCTCTTCGGTCCACGTGAACCGCGTGCGCCGTTCGAGATCGATCGGGGCGAGATCGA
Organism: Ilumatobacter sp.; assembly: GCA_035641795.1. Lineage (GTDB taxonomy): Bacteria > Actinomycetota > Acidimicrobiia > Acidimicrobiales > Ilumatobacteraceae > Ilumatobacter. Next base: position 1,147 of record DASQTR010000640.1, on the reverse strand, counting down.
ACCGACCGCTGCCGGAGACGACGCCTGAGTGGCGAACGCCCATGCGTCGCTCCGGATCCCACTCCGTGATCTCCATCCGGTCGTGCAGCGTGAGCGGGCCCACCTTGGTCTCGCAGACGAATCGCGTCCCCGTGCCGCGACGCTGGTCGCTCTCGAAGCGGATCGACCTGGCATCGAGCATCCAGTCGACGTGACGCTCGACCGGCTCGATCACCTGCCAGACGCGCGCGGGTGGCGCGTCGATCTCCTCCGAGACCATGATGCGTCCCACGGCGGGGAGTCAGGCGCCGGTGGGCGCGGCGACGCCGCGCAGGGTGGCGGCGGCGCGCTCGGGCGGCATCACGTTGATCAGCACACCGGTGCCGCGTTCGAAGCCGGCCTGCGTGACCAGGTTGGGCCAGATGTGGATGTGCCAGTGGTACTCGCCCTGGTGGGCGTACGGCGCGGTGTGGAAGCCGACGTTGTAGGCGATGTCGCCGATGACGACGTTGAGGAAGGCGGTGGCGTCGCGAAGCGCGCGACCGACGGCCTTGAGCGTCTCGTCGTCGGTGTCCTGGAGATGCAGTTCGTGGCGGCGCGGCACGATCAACATCTCGTACGGCGAGCCGCTCCAGTACGGGCAGATGATGGCGACGTCGTCGTTGACGGCGACGATCCGCTCACCGGTTGCCATCTCGGCCTCGAGCGTCGTGCACAGCAGGCAGTGACCTGCGAAGCGGGCGAAGGCGCGCTCCTCGTCGAGTACCTCGCCCGGGACGAACGGCAGACCGAGCAGCTGCCCGTGCGGGTGCGCGAGCGACGCGCCTGCCTCGCGGCCGTGGTTGATGATGGCCTGCGTGTAGCGGATGTGGGTCGTGGCCGCGTGATCGATGAAGCGCCGTTTGAGCGCCAGCATGAACTCGCCGGCGGCCTCGTCGTCGAGGCGATCGAGCGGTTGGTTGTGATCGGGCGTGTAGACGAAGACCTCGTGGATGCCGGTGCCCTCGGCGGTGACGTGCACCGGGCCGTCGTGATGAACGGCGAAGCCCTCCTGGCCGTGGAAGGCAGGGTAGAGATTGGGCACGACACGCACCCGCCACTTGCCGCCTTCGCCGATCGTCTCGAGTGCCGGCGGGGTCGACTCCTCGTTGCCGGGGCAGAACGGGCA
>DASQTR010000639.1:0-3562 GCA_035641795.1 Ilumatobacter sp. | reverse complement strand
CCGACGGCGTGACCGGACCGTTCACGGCGTCGTCGTCGCTGCCGTCGAGCGCGCTCGATGCGCTCGACGCGGGCGTCAAGGCGCCCGTGGTGGCGGCACGGTCGAGCCTCGAGCACGACGGGTCGACGGACGAAGTGGTGGTGTTAGGGCACGTACCGGATGCACTGGGCGCTCCGCCCGTCGCCGAGGGCCGTTCCGCCGCGCAGCCGGGGGAGATCGTGCTCGACGCGTCACTCGGCGTCGACGTCGGCGACCGCGTTGCGGTGGCGGGCGAGCCGTTCGCCGTCGTCGGGCTGTCCGAAGACACGACGATCCTGGCCGGAATCCCGCTCGTCTTCATCCCGCTCGAAGACGCGCAACGACTCATCTTCCGCAGTCCCGACGTCGTGAGCGGCTTCCTCGTCGACGGCGACATCGGCACGCTGCCGCCGGGCGCCACGCTCGTCACGGCCGACGCCGTCGCCGCCGACACGCTGGGGCCTCTCGACGGTGCGATCGACTCGATCGATCTCGTGCGTGGGCTGTTGTGGGTCGTGGCGGCGATCATCGTCGGTTCCGTCGTCTACCTCTCGGCGCTCGAGCGCCAACGTGACTTCGCCGTGCTCAAGGCGGTCGGCGTGTCCAACCGCACGCTGCTCTGCAGCTTGGCGCTGCAGGCGGTGTTGGTGGCCGTGGTGTCCGTGGCGGTCGCCGCCGTGCTGCAGCGGTTCGTCACGCCCGCGTTCCCGCTGCGGGTCCGCGTCCCCGCTCGGGCGTTCTGGCAGGTGCCCCTGTTGGCGGTGGCGATGGCGCTGCTGGCCGGGATCGCCGGGATGCGACGCGTCGCCCGGTCGGATCCGGCGATGGCCTTCGCGGCAGGCGGCGCCTGAGATGTCGAACCTGGCAGTCCGAGATCTCGTCGTCGAATTCGTGCACGACGGCTACGCAGTTCGGCCGCTCGATGGCTTGAACTTCGACGGCAAGGAAGGCGAGCTGGTCGTTCTGCTCGGTCCGTCGGGCTGCGGAAAGACGACATTGCTTTCGTGCCTGGGCGGGATCCTGACGCCGACTTCGGGTTCGATCATGCTGGGCGACACGGAGGTCACCGCGCTGCGTGGCCGGCAGCTCGACGACTACCGGCGGCACCAGATCGGGTTCGTCTTCCAGGCTTTCAACCTGATCCCGTCGTTGACGGCGCGTGAGAACGTCGCCATGCCCATGATCCTCACCGGACACGCCCGGCCCGACGCCTACGCGCGGGCCGACGAGCTGCTCGCGCTGATGGGCATGAGCGACCGCGCCAACCACAAGCCGGCGAAGCTTTCGGGAGGGCAACAGCAACGCGTGGCGCTGGCGCGCGGACTCGGCCATCACCCGCCGCTGCTGCTCGCCGACGAACCGACCGCCAACCTCGATCACATCCAGGCCGAGGCGATCATCCGGTTGCTGCGGACGATTCGCTCCGAAGGTCACCTGATCGTGGTCTCCACGCACGATGCCCGGCTCGTCCCGATCGCCGACCGCATCGTGCACATGGTGCCCGACGTCGACGAGAACGCGGCCGGCCCGGCCAGCCGCTCGCTCGCCGCTGGCGCGTCACTGTTCGAGCAGGGCGACCCCTCTGATGTGGTGTACGTCATCGACGAAGGCGAGATCGACATCGTCCGGATCCTGGCCGATGGTGGCGAAGAGCCCTTGGCGCGTCTCGGCCCGGGGCAGTATTGCGGCGAGCTGGGGCCGCTGATGGGATTCCCGCGGTCGGCGTCTGCGCGCGCGGCCACCGACGTGGTGCTCACGGTGCTGAGCCCGCACGAGTTCCGCCAGCGAATGCTCGGTCGCTGATGCTCCGTCGCTGACGTCGATCAACCAACCGGCGCCTTCGGTCGATAGGCGCGGGCCATCGGGCGGCCGTGTTCGTTGAGCAACGTTTCGGCGTCGATGTCGCCGAAGAGCTGGATGAGCCGCGCCACCAGGCCCGTCCAGCCGGTCTGGTGCGAGGCGCCGAGGCCGGCCCCGTTGTCGCCGTGGAAGTACTCGAAGTACAGGATTAGATCGCGCCAGTGCGGATCGGCCTGGAACTTTTCGGTGCCGCCGTACACCGGTCGCGTGCCGTCCTCGCCGCGGAGGAACGTGGCGATCAGCCGGCGGGCGAGCTCTCGGGCGACCTCGAACAGTGTCATCTCGCGTCCCGATCCTGTCGGGCACTCGATCTTGAAGGCGTCGCCGTAGTACTTGTAGTGCTGCAGCAGGGCCCGCAGGATCAGCATGTTGACCGGGAACCACACCGGCCCACGCCAGTTCGAGTTGCCGCCGAACATCCCGCTCGTGGACTCCGCGGGTTCGTACTCGACGCGGTAGGTCTCTCCGTGCACCCCGAACTCGTACGGATGGAAGTGGTGCCACCGCGAGAGCGATCGGATGCCGTGCGCGGACAGGAAACGGTCCTCGTCGAGCATCCGCTCGAGTATCCGTCGCAGCTTCGTCTCGTCGACGAGCGACAGCAGGAGGCGATCGCCGACCCCCGGAAGGCGTGGGTCGGGAATCGAGCCGATCAGATCGCCGTTGCGTTCGAGGAACGTCCCCAGCTGGCGGCTCAGCTCGGGGAAGCGTTCGAGTACGCCTGGCTCGATCACCGTCGTCGCGCACATTGGCAGCAACCCGACGAGCGAACGCACGCGAAGCCGCGAACCGCCACCGTCGGGCATGCGCAGCACGTCGTAGAAGAAGCCTTCGGCTTCGTCCCAGAGCTCGTCTGCATGGTCGCCGATCGGGTCGACCGCGGCGGCGATCCAGAAGAAGCGCTCGAAGAACTCCTGCACGTCGCTCTCGTACGAGGGATCGTGTTCGGCGAGGATCAGCGCCAACTCGAGCATGTTCTGGCTGAACATCGCCATCCATGCCGTGCCGTCGGCCTGTTCGAGCCGCCCGCCGGTCGGCAGCGCGGCGCTGCGATCGAACACCCCGATGTTGTCGAGACCGAGGAAGCCGCCCTCGAAGAGGCCGCGGCCCCCGATGTCCTTGCGATTCACCCACCACGTGTAGTTGGTGCGCAGACGGTCGAAGGAGTCGCGCAGGAACGCGAGGTCAGGCGCGTCCTCGGCGACACCTGCCGCGGTATGGGCGTGCACCAGCAGCGTGGCGACGGCGTGCACGGGCGGATTCACGTCGCCGAAGTTCCACTCGTAGGCGGGGATCTGCCCAGACGGATGGAGATAGCGCGGCGACAGCATGAGCGACAGCTGCTGCTTGGCGAAATCGGGGTCGACCATCATCAGCGGCACGGTCTGGAAGGCGAGATCCCACGCCGCGAACCAGGGGTACTCCCACGTGTCGGGCATCGAGATCACGTCATGGTTGGCCATGTGGAACCACGATTCGTTGCGGGTGCCGCGCCCACCGGGGGGCCGCAACGGGTGGCGGCCGCGCTCCCGCAGCCATTGGTCGACGTCGAAGTAATAGCACTGCTTGGACCACAGCATCCCCGCCAACGCCTGGCGCATGACCGCCGCCGCGTCCTCGCTCACGCCGGCGGGCGTGATCGCGGCATAGAACTCGTCCGCCTCGGCGCGGCGTCGGGCAATGA
>DASQTR010000638.1:0-2740 GCA_035641795.1 Ilumatobacter sp. | reverse complement strand
GGGGTAGGCCTTCTCGGCCCAGCTGCGCGGGGCCTCATATTGCTCGCCGGGAAAGATGCTCACGGCCACCGGAATGGAGACGCCCTTCGCGTTGAAGAAGCCGCCCTTGTATTCCCAATACAGACGAGACGCGGAGACCCCCGTGTTCGTCAGCCAATAAAGCGTGATGTTGTCGAGGATCTCGTCGCGGGTCAGTTCGCCCGTGGCGCTCGCGGTCCGGTCCAGAGCCGAGACGACCGCCGCGGCCGGCTGGCCGTCAGCATCGTTGTGATCGAGAAGCCAGGCGGCCAGGCCGACGGGCGAATCCGCGATGCCGTACAAGGTTTGCGGGCGCGCCGCCATGAACTTGGCGTACTCGACTTGCTTGAACGTCCTGGCCAGCTGCTCGTAGGCGCGTCGTTCCTCAGCTGAGAGACCGGATGGCGGCGGATCGCCGGCCTGGAGAGTCCCATCGACATCAGTTGGAACGGTGGCAGGCATGTTGGTGTGGATCGCGAGCAATCCCGCAGGTGCCTGCAAGCCCATCTGGTCGACGACGAACGCACCCCAGTCGCCGCCTTGGGCGACATAGCGCGTGTAGCCAAGGCGCTTCATCAGTTCTGCCCACGCTCGGCCCATGCGCTCGGGGCCCCAGCCCGTGCTCGTCGGCTTCCCGGAGAACCCGTAGCCCGGCATCGATGGAATCACCAGATGGAAAGCATCTGATGAGTTGGCGCCATGTGCCGTTGGATTCGTCAGCCGATCGATGATCTTCAGCTGCTCGATGATCGAGCCGGGCCACCCGTGATTGACAACAAGCGGCAACGCGTCTTCGTGTTCCGATTGGATGTGAATGAAGTGGATGTCGAGCCCGTCGACCTCGGTGATGAACTGCGGTAGCGCGTTGAGGTTCGCCTCGCACTTGCGCCAGTCGTAGTCCGTCATCCAATAGCGCGCGAGCTCCTGGATCATGGCGAGCGGCACGCCCTGGGATTGATCCGCGACGGTTTCTTTCTCGGGCCAGTTCGTCGCCGCGATGCGTCGACGGAGGTCGACGAGATCCTCCTCCGGAACGTCAATATGGAAGGGACGGACTTCGGGCTGGGTCATGGTGTCCTGGGTCATGCGTCTCCGCTCCGTCCGTGATGGGGGAAGTTCGACGGGGTGAACTCAACGGGCTGGCCTCAACGGGGCCCCCTTCGCGCATCATGCGCCTGCGCACAAGGCCCCGACACGGAGGAAAGGTGCACATATCCGTCCGGAGCTCACGGTAGGTGCTCCTGAAAACCGCCGCCGCCAAGGTGTCCGGTTGCCGTGGGCGTAAACCTCTGCACCGCGCATATACGCGCGGCAACCGCCACGGCAGAAGCCTGACGGTGATGGTGTCATTCGGCTATCCGATTCACGCAACGTCGTGCGACCCGGACGCGACACTGGAGGGCTTCGCATTCACCCGGCACATAACAACGGCAACGCGTCCGGCTGAGCTCGCGCCCTATCGGCACATCGGGGCGCCTTCCACGAACGAGGTTGGGGGAATTGGGTGCGCGCGCTTGTTCACCGGTGGTTCGATAAACGCGTTAGCGCATCAAACCAGGCGAGGCTCACCACCGCACCCCCAGCGTCGTGCATTGTGCCGATGCTTCGGGCCTGATGTCGGATCGCTACGACCCGCCGGGAACAACGTCATATCTTCGCCGCGACTTGTGTCGGGTGTGCCGCTCACGCGCCTTCGAAGTACCGCTGGGGGTTGTGGACGAGCATCGTCTCGATCTGGTCGTCGGTGACGCCTGCGTTCTGTAACGCGGGCAGCACGTCGCGGTGGATGTGCGTGTAGTTCCAGTTAGGTAGCAGCGGCAGCGCTGAAGGGTCGATCCAGTCGATATAACACGACGCGTCGTGTGACAGCACCATGCTCTCCGCGTAGCCGCGTCGGCACAGCTCGGCCACGATGGCCACCCGCTTGTCGAACGGGCTGATGACATCGACGCCGAATCGGTCCATGCCGAGCAGGAACCCTGCGTCTGCGAGCTCCTGGAGATGTTCGGCGTCGTCGGAGTCGCCGCTGTGGCCGAGGACGACACGACGAGGGTCGACACCCTCCTCGCCGAGCACCCGCTGCACCACGCTGCCCGTCCTCGTTTTGGGGTGCGTGTGCACTGTGATCGGCGCGCCCGTCTCGAGGTGCGCTCTGGCCACCGCTCGAAGTGCGCGCTCGACTCCAGCCGTGAGGCCGGGTTCGTCGATCGCGCACTTCAAGAAGGCCGCCCGAACCCCGGCGTCGGCGATCCCCTTCCGGATGTCGTCCACGAACATGCCGATCAAGGGGTCCGGCGCCGAGGGGTCGATCGCCGGCCCGCGATGCTGAAAGAAAAAGGGCAGCCGGTCGTACGTGTACAGGCCGGTGGCGGCGACGATGTTGATGTCAACCTTCTCGTTGATCCGTTGGATACGCGGGATGTAACGACCCAGGCCGATCACGGTCGGGTCGACGATGGTGTCGACACCCACCGCCTTGAGCTCACGAAGCCTCCTGACCGCGTCGGCCACGCGTTCATCCTCGCTGCCCCACTCCGCCGGATAGTTCTGCTGCACCTCCGGCGAGAGCACGAACACGTGCTCGTGCATCAGCGTCGTGCCGAGCGCGGACGTCTCGATCGCGCCGCGCACGGTCTCGACCGTGCTCATGGCATCAGCTTCTTCACGGGGATTGGTTGCCCTTTTGCGTCACCACGTCGCCCCAGCGCTCGTCGCAGACACC
>DASQTR010000637.1:0-6278 GCA_035641795.1 Ilumatobacter sp. | reverse complement strand
AGATCATGTATCCACTGCTCGCGCTCTACCTCCAGCTCTACGGCCTGTGCGCCTCGAACGGGATCGACCCGGCCAGCATCGCCAAGATGCTCCAGGGACGCGAGCACAAGATCACCGAGACCGACCGCGCCATGTGGGATCTGGCCGAGGAGGCCAAGCGGCTCGGAATCGCTGAGATCTTCACCAGCAACGAGGCACCCCAGATCCGGGACGCGCTCGCCAAGGCGGGCGGCAACGCGTCGGCGTGGCTGTCGAAGTTCGACGACTTCCTCTACGTCTACGGCCACCGCACCGAGGGCATCGCCGACATGAACATCCCCTCCTGGATCGAGGACAACACCTCACCACTCGGCCAGCTCGCCAACTTCGTCGCCGCCGACGAACGGCACGACTTCGACGCCGGTCTCGCCGCCGCCCAGGCCGAGCGCGACGACGTCGTCGAGCATGCACGGTCGCAGCTGAGTGGGGAGGCACTCGGTGCGTTCAACGAGTTGCTGGCGATCACTCAGGTCGCCAACTTCGCGTGGTGGAACGAGGAGCACAACTACTACATCGACCTGCGCGCCTCGATACCGATGCGCGACGGGGCGCTGGCGATCAGCCGCGAGGTGGGCGCCGACAAGTACGACGACGGTCTGTTCCTGTTCTTCTGCGAGCTGCTGGACGTCTGCGAAGGCCGCTCGAAGTGGGCCGACCTGCAATCGATGGTCACCGACCGTCACGACTACTACGACGGCTATCAGGACAAGCGTCAGGACGTGCCGAAGGTCGTCGGCACGCTGCCCGAGAAGATCGAAGACCCCGTGCTGATCGAGATCTTCGGCATGCACTCGCACTACTTCGAAGGTCTGAAGTCTGACGTCCACACCACCGAGCTCAGGGGCTTCCCGGCATCGGCCGGCACCTACACAGGTATGGCCCGCGTGATGGTCTCGGCGATGGAGCTGTTCGAGCTCGAGGAGGGCGAGATCTTGGTGACCGAGGCGACGTCGCCGAACTGGACGCCGGCGTTCGCGATCATCGGCGCCTGCGTCTGCGACGGCGGCGGATCGCTCACGCACGCCGCAACGGTGTCGCGTGAGTACGGCATCCCGTGTGTGGTCGGTACGTCGGTAGCGACGCTCCGCATCAAGACCGGCGACAAACTCGAAGTCGACGGCACCAAGGGAACGGTGACGATCCTCGAACGCGCCAACGGCTGAGAGGCGGGCACGCCCGATGACGGTGCACGGGAAACGGATCGTGGTCACTGGCGCGGCGCAGGGGATCGGAGCCGAGGCGGCGGATGAGCTGAAAGCTCGCGGTGCGGATGTCGTGACCCTCGATCGTGAGGCGGGCGCGGATCTGGTGTGTGACGTGTCCGACGACGAGCGGGTCGACGCCGCGTTCGACGAGATCGGCGCCGGGGGCGCGATCGACGGGCTGCTCAACAACGCCGGTCTGATCGTCACCCGCAAGAACCACGAGGACATACCGCTCGACGAGTGGGACCGCGTGTTCGCCGTCAACGTCAAGGGGACGTTCCTCTGCTCGCGGGCGGCGGTCCGCCACATGCCCCAGGGCGGCAGCATCGTCAACGTCTCGTCCGAGACCGCGTTCACCGGATCGCAAGGCTTCGCCCACTACGTAGCCTCGAAGGGCGCCGTGGTGTCACTCACTCGCGCCCTTGCCAATGAACTCGGCGCTCGCAACATCCGTGTCAACTGCGTGGCGCCCGGCTACACGGTCACGCCCGGCTCGGCGCACCTGGGTCACTACGACGCCAGCCGGACGCCTCTCGGACGCGTCATGGAGCCGTCCGACCTGCTGGGTACGTTCTGCTATCTGCTCTCGGACGACTCGGCGTTCGTGTCGGGGCAGACGATGCTGGTCAACGGCGGGCGGGTGGCGCACTGATGGGCGACGAGTACGACGAGCTCGACGCCACGGCGATGGCGTCGTTGGTGCGCGCCGGCCAGATCCACCCGCGGGAACTGGTGGAGGCCGCGATCGAGCGGGCCGAGGCGTGCAACCCGTCGCTCAACGCGATCATCCACCGCCAGTTCGAGCGCGCCCGCGCCGACGCCGAGCACGTCGACTTGTCGGCGCCGTTCGCAGGCGTGCCGTTCTTGTTCAAGGACTACAAGGGACGCGAGGCAGGTGAGCCGTACCACGCCGGTGTGCGGACGCTTCGCGAGCTCGACTATCGGCCGCGGACCGACAGCCGGCTCGCGATCCGAGTCCGCGCCGGCGGCTTGATCCCGATCGGGCGGACGAACACCCCCGAACTGGCGGCGATGGGCACGACGGAGCCGCAGTCGTACGGACCGACGCACAACCCGTGGGACCTCGATCGGTCGCCGGGAGGCTCGTCGGGCGGTTCGGCGGCAGCGGTGGCAGCCCGCATCGTGCCGGCTGCGCACGCCACCGACATCTCCGGTTCGATCCGCATCCCGTCGTCGCTGTGCGGGCTGGTGGGCCTCAAGCCGACACGCGGGCGCGTGATGGTCAGCGCCGGCGATCCCGCGGTCGGCATGAACGCCGAGGGTGTCGTCACTCGATCGGTGCGCGACACCGCGGCCTTGGTCGATCTGATCGCCTGGCGCTCACCGTGGTGGCCGGCGCCGCCGTTGCGTCGTCCGCTCGCCGACGAGGTCGGCGCCGGGATCGGCCCGCTGCGGGTCGGCGTCTGGACCGACGCCTTCAACGGCGCTGCCGTCGACGCCGACTCCGCCGCGGCGGCAACCGATGCCGCCGACCTGCTCGTGGACGCCGGCTGCAGCGTCGACGTGTCCGCCCCCACCGTGCTCGCCAGCGAAGAGTTGTGGGACGTTGCGAAGACGGCGATGGCTATCGCCGTCGCCACCGACGCCGCGGGGTGGAAGGATCGCATCGGGCACGCGCTGGGCGAGGCCGACCTCGAGCCGCGGACGTGGGGCATGGTGCAAGCGGGGCAGGCGGTGAGCGCGCCAGAAGCGATGGCACTGATCGAGCAGATGCAACACCTCGCGGCTAGCGCGTTCGAGTGGTTCGAGGAGTACGACCTGCTCGTCACGCCGACGACGGCCGGCCCCGCGATGCGGCTCGGCGAGTACATCACGAATTACGTGTCAGGTCTAGGGAGCGCGTTCACGCGCCCGATCAACGTCACCGGTCAGCCGGCCATCTCACTGCCGCTCGGCTGGCCGGTCGACGGCCTCCCGCGCGGCGTGCAACTCGTCGCTGCGTACGGTCGCGAGGACCTGCTGATCCGGGTTGCCGGGGTGCTCGAGCGCGCAGCTCCCTGGGCGCACCGCCGGCCGCCGCTCCCCTGAGCTGCGTTCGTCCACGGCGAACACGCCGATGTACCGTGACGGCGTGATCGTCGCCATCGTCCGCTTCCCGATCGACCCTGCACTGCCGGCCGACGACGTGCGGGCGATGTTCGAGGCGAGCGCTCCCGCGTACCAGAAGCTGCCGGGTCTGCTGCGCAAGCACTACCTGCGCGCGGAGGACGGCGCGAGCGCCGGTGGTGTCTACTTGTGGGAGAGCCGGGCCGCGGCCGAGGCCGTCTACGACGCGGCATGGCGCAGCCGTCTGACCGAGAAGTACGGAGCGCCACCGATCGTCGAGTACTTCGAGAGTCCCGTCTCGGTCGATCCCGAGCGCATCACCGTCGAGTGAGCACCGCCACCGTCCCCCGATCGGAAGGCAAACCGGCGCTCCAGTCGGTTTCGATCGCGCTCGGCGTGCTCGACGCGCTGGCGGTCGCGCCCGAGTTGAGCCTCAGCGAATTGGCGCGGCGCGTGGGCGTCGCCAAGAGCACCGCCCACCGCACCTGTGCGGTGCTGACCGCGGCGGGGCTGCTGACGCGCACGCCGGCAGGTAAATACCGGCTCGGACTGCGGCTGATCGAATACGGTCACCTGGCGACGGCGCGCTCGGCGGTGGGCGAGCACGGGCTGCCGTTGCTCGTCGAGCTGCGGTCGGCGCTGGGCGAGACGGTGCAGATCGGCGTCCCCGCCGGGCCCGACGTGGTGTACGTCGAGCGCGTGGAGGGAATGCGCGCCCTGCGCTACCACAGCGACAACTCGAGGCGTGGGCCGGTCCACCGGTCGAGCGCCGGCAAGGTGCTGGCGGCGTTCGTGCCCGGAGTGCTCGAGGCTCGGCTGAAGGCCGGGTTGCCGCCGAGCACCGGCTACACGATCGTGGTGCCCGACGTGTTCAGGGCCGAGATCGACAAGGTCCGCCAGCGCGGGTTCGCGCGCAGTGTCGACGAGACCGAGATCGGTATGAGCTCGCTCGCGGTGCCCGTGCGCTCGGCCCCGGGCGGGTCGGTCGTCGCCGCCATCTCGATGGTGGGCCCGACGTCGCGAGTCGCCGGCGACACCGAGTCGAGCAACGTCACCGCGCTCCACGCGGCATCACGCAAGCTCACCGAAGCATTGATGCTCGGCGACTACCGCCTTCCTCGCCGCCGCCGCTGAGCGCACGCCCGATGTGGGCGGCAGGCCCTCTACCAAGGGTGCACCGACCCGTCCCACCTTCGGAATGTGCCGGTGTCGGCGATCGTGAGGCCGTCGACGAGCGCGACGATCTGACGGGCCGAGTCGCCGGGGTCCATCGTCGCCGACGAGCCGCCCATGTCGGTCCGCAGGAATCCGGGGTGCAGCACGATGGCGACGATGCCGTCGTCACGCAGGCGTGCCGCGAGCTTGACGGTGATCATGTTCAACGCCGCCTTCGACACCGCGTAGCCCACGTCGCGGCCGACCCGCTGGCTGACCTCCATCGAGCCGATCTGCGACGTCACGTTCACGATGCGCGGGCTGGTGGATCGCCGCAGCTGCGACAGCAGGCAGCGGCTCACCAGCCAGGGGCCGACCGCGTTGACCGCGACCTGGCCCATCAGCTGGTCTGGCGTCTGCCTCAACACGTCGCGCTCGCTGTCGGCGGCGCCGAGGTTGCGGGCGTCGATCCCGGCGTTGTTTACCAGTACGTCCACCGCCTGCTCGCCGACGGCATCGACGAAGTCGGCGATCGATTGCTGTTCGCCGATGTCGAGGGCATGTACGTGATCAGTGATCGCAGCCAGTTCATCGGCGGCGGCGGGGTTGCGACATCCGGCGATCACACGGTCCCCGCGGCATGTGTACGCGCGCGCAAGCTCGAGTCCGAGCCCGCGGTTGGCGCCGGTGACGACGACCGTGCTCACGCGAAACCCTGCGAGAGCTCGGCCATGACGGCGGCGACCGTCGTGCGGTGGGTGACGGCGTCGACCCCGGTGCCGGCGTAGAGCGGCATCGCGTCGAGGTTCCCCGACGTGGCGCGCGTCGGCGCCGTGGTCGAGAACCGCGGGATCTCGATGAGCGATCCGTCGCTGGCCGAGATCGTCGCCACTGTTCCGTCCGGCGCTCGCTCGGCGGCCTCGAGCGAGCTCGTCAGCACGCGCACCGGCGCGTCCGGCCAGCCGACGTCGAAGCGACCGGTGATCACCGTGTCGGAGGCGCGGTTGGCGACGAGCCGGTCGACGTAGAGATCGTGGGCGTCGGACTCGACCGTGGCGACGAACCTGGTGCCGACACGCACAGCGTCGGCGCCGGCCTCGATCGCGCGCCTGACGTCGCCAGCGGTGCCGATGCCGCCGCTGGCGACGACGGGCACGTCGACCGCGGACCGAACGGCGCTGACCAGCTCCGCGCACGAAGCCGTGCCGCGAATGTGGCCGCCGGCCTCCACACCCTGGGCGATCACGTAGTGGCATCCGGCGTCGACCGCGGCGCGCGCTTCGTCGACACTGCCGACCTGCCAGCCGCTGATGCACTCGGTAGGCACGAGCGAGGCGTCCGGCCAGCCCCAGAAGAACTCGACGACCGGAAGCTCGGCGGCGACCTCCTCCAGCGCATCGCGATCGAGGAACAGCACGAGGAACCCGGCGCCCACCGGGCGCGTCGTGAGCGCCCGTACCTCCTCGATCTGACGCCGGGCGGCGGCAGCCTTGCCACGGCCGATCGCCAGCATTCCCAGTCCGCCGAGGTTCGACACCTCGGCCGCCATGCGCGGCGTGACGATTCGCGACATCGCCGCCAGCTGGATCGGCAACTCGCAGCCCACCAGCTCGGTGAACCGATTGCTCACGCCGTCGTGGTCGGAGTCCACCTCAGTCTTCGAGCAGACGTTGCGCCGGCGCGCGGTTGATCCGCAACTGCAGCACGTCGGGACGCGAGTAATGCCCAGCGGTGTCGCACAGCGCCTTGGCCTCGCGTATGCGCGCGTGCGAGATCTCGGCGAGCAGCATCGTCTCCCCGCTCGCCGGTCCG
>DASQTR010000636.1:0-2093 GCA_035641795.1 Ilumatobacter sp. | reverse complement strand
ACGGCGCGTAGCGCCGCCTTGATCTAGAACAGCCAGATTCCGCAAGTCGGTCGGCCATCGCGTGTGGATGGTGCGCGCTGGGTGTTCCATGGCTGTCGACTATGCCGGCGGCACTGCGTTACCAGCACGCTACGGACGAGCGTGCGCGCCAGATCGGCGAACCGGCTGAGCGAGGTCGTTGAGAGCAGAATGACCGGCGCCCAGTAGCACGCTCACAGCACGGCGGGCCGGGTACTCGCTTGGAGTTGGAGGCTCGCGACACGAATTGTGTCGTGGGCTTTCGGTGTGTGGAGCGGGTGACGAGAATCGAACTCGCATGACCAGCTTGGAAGTAAGCCCTGGACCATCCGCGGACGTCCGTCCACGTGCGAAACGGTGCCCCGGAATGACCGGTGTTGACCCTCGGTGGCCGGTAGATGTGGCCCGGTTGTGGCCCGACGACCATGGACTGATCGTAGGTCTGACCTCTTTGTCCCGAACTCCACGCAGCTGGGTGGGAAAGGCTCGGCCAGGCGGAGACCAACGCATGCAACCGAGCACAGATGCAAGGAACCGTGCCGCGGTTGCTGTACTCCGTTGCTGTACGGCGGATGCTCAGCCGGTTCAACGATGCACTGTGCGCACAGGCCCGCCAGGTGCCAACGGTGCGGCGATCGGTCGCGCTCACCGTTCGTCGGTGGCCCGATAAGTGGTGAGTACGACTCCGGATGCCAGAGCACGGTGATCGACCAGGACAAATTGAGATGTTGTGAATCCGTCGGGAAACAGCTTCTTGCCGGAGCCGAGCACCAGGGGATAGACAACAAGCCGGTACTCGTCGATGAGGGCGTGCTGGGCTAATGTCTTGATGAGCTCGGTGCTTCCCCAGATATGGATCTCACCGTTGCGCTCGGCGCGAAGGTCGCGGACTGCAGCAGGCACGTCAGGGCCGAGAAGGTGGGAGTCCTTCCATGCGAGGTCGGTGAGCGTGTTTGACGCGACGTATTTGGGGACGCGGTTGTACGTCCTGGTAATTTCGCCTTGGAAATCGTCGGTGTTCTCGTCGAACATGCCCCAGGAGTTGGCGAACAGCTCGTAGGTTGCTCGCCCGAACAACATCGCCGTCACGTTGCTCTCCCACTCGACGAAGGCCTGATTAATCTCGTCCTCGCCGTGTTCGACGTCGTACGTTCTCGCCCACCCGCCGTGCTCGAATCCGCTTCGAGGGTCTTCGTCGGGCCCGCCTTCGCCTTGAACGACGCCGTCGAGGGTGATACGGGCTACCACAACGATCGTGCTCATGAAGTCTTCTCCTTCTGTTGTTGCTCGGACTAGCGACGGCTGGCTCGCGCCAGCGTCGTTGCGTAACTGCGCGAAGCACTAGCGCCTTCAGGCATGCACGCACCGCTCACGACTCGTGTACCAGTCTGTAGGTAGTCACTGAACCAGGTGGCGGAGAACTGTCGCGCATGCTCGAGTGCCCGGTAGGCCTCCATCGTGCGGTCGAAGTGCTGCGGCATGGGCTGGTGCAGGATCAGCAGGTCGATCTGGGAGACGCCGAGCTTCTTCGCGCTCTTGCCGAACGCGTGCAGGGTCTCGTCGTAGCCGTAGTCGCTGACCCAGACCTTGGTCTCGACGAAGACGTCGTCGCGGTCGAGGCCGGAGCGGCGGATGCCCTCGCCGACCTCGCGCTCGTTCCCGTAGCCGGCGGCGGTGTCGATGTGGCGGTAGCCGGCACCGAGGGCGGCTTCGACCGCGTGGGCGGTCTCCTCTGGCGCGCTCTGGAACACGCCGAGGCCGATCGGGGGGATGTGCACGCCGTTGTTCAGCGTCAGGTCGTCCATGAGTTCTCCGATGTGGGGTGGATGAGGATGGGTGAGGTCAGGGCCGCGGACCGGGTGCCCTCGCGCGTCCCGGCCGACCTCAGGCCTCGTCGATGGTGAGGTCGATGACCTCGGGGGTCGCGTCGTCGGGGTCGATCGCGCCGCGCTGCCCGGTGTCCATCGCGGCGATCGCCTGGACCTCGTCGGCGGTGAGCTCGAAGTCGAAGACGTCGAAGTTCTCAGCGATCCGCTGCGGTTTCACCGACTTGGGGATGGCGCTGCGCCCCTGCT
>DASQTR010000635.1:0-4092 GCA_035641795.1 Ilumatobacter sp. | reverse complement strand
CTCGACCTTGATCTCGTCGAGGTGGCACCGATGGCAAATCCGCCGGTGTGCCGGATCATGGACTACGGGAAGTTCCGGTACGAGGAGGCGCAGAAGGCCAAGGAGGCCCGACGCAAGTCCATCCACGTCACGGTGAAGGAGGTCAAGTTCCGGCCCAAGATCGGCAGGGGCGATTTCGACACCAAGATGCGGCACCTCAAGGAGTTCCTGGACGAGGGTCACAAGGTGAAGGTCACCCTGCAGTTCCGAGGCCGGGAGGTAGCGCACCCCGAGCTCGGCCGCAAGATCCTCGACGACGTGATCGAGGCGGTCGGCGCCGCCGGCAAGGTCGAGAACCAAGCTCGCATGGAAGGTCGCAGCATGTCGCTGGTGCTGGCGCCGGACAAGAAGGCGCAGGAATCGCTCCGCAAGGCCGCCGAGGCAGAGCGTCGAATAGCTACGACACCAGAGCTCAGCGCAATCGGCGAGAGCAACGACAACCACGAAGACACCGAAGCGATCGGCGAACCAACCGTCGATCATGCCGGAGCGAGCGTCATGAGCGAGCCGGCAACACCCCAGGAGGGCGAGCCGGTCGGCGAGCCCTTGCAGACATCAGGAGAACAGTGATGCCGAAGATGAAGACATCGAAGACCGCTGCGAAGCGGTTCAAGAAGACGGGCAGCGGCAAGCTGCGCCGTGAGCAGGCGATGCGCCAGCACCTGTTCGAGAAGAAGCCGTCGACCCGCACGCGCCGCTTGGCGGCTGACGCCGACGTGCATCCCGGCGACCAGAAGAAGATCAAGCGGCTGCTGGCCGAGCGCTGAACGCGACACGACACACGAGATCGAAGGAGAAGAACCATGGCACGCGTGAAGCGCGGCGTGGCTGCCAAGCGGCGCCACAAGAAGGTCCTCGAGCAGGCGAAGGGCTATTACGGCAACAAAAGCCGCTCGTTCCGGGCGGCAAACGAGCAGGTCATGCACAGCGGGCAGTACGCGTTCCGCGACCGCCGTGCGAAGAAGGGCGAGTTCCGTCGCCTCTGGATCCAGCGGATCAATGCCGCCTGCCGGCTGAACGACATGAGCTACAGCCGCTTCATCGCCGGCCTCAACGCGGCCGGTATCGAGGTCGACCGCAAGGTGCTCGCTGACATCGCGGTCACCGACCCGGCCACATTCACGGCATTGGTCGAGCAGGCGCGGGCGGCACTCTGAGCGAACCGCTCGCCTTCACCAACGCGAAGGTCCAAAGACTGCGGCGCCTCTTGGGGCGCCGCAGTGCGCGTACAGAGGAAGGCGCCTTCGTGGTGGAAGGAGCGACGCTGATCCGCGAGGCGATCGCAGCCGGGTGGCAGGTCGAGGCCGAATATGTGGCGCCGGGCAATGCGGCGGTGTCGAGCGGCGAGGTGTTCGAGCTCGCCCGAGGTGTGCTCGAGCGTGCGGCGTCGACGGAGCATCCGCAACCGAACATCGCAGTGGTCCGCATTCCGGAGCGATCCGAAACGCTCGAAGGCGCGAACTTCGTCCTCGTCGCCGACGCGTTGAACGACCCCGGGAATCTCGGCACCATGCTGCGATCAGCAGAAGCAGCAGGAGTCGACGCCGTCGTACTGACGCCTGGGTCAGTCGACCCGTTCAACCCCAAGGTCGTGAGAGCCAGTGTGGGCGCGCTGTTCCACCTTGCTCTGCTCAGCGCATCGCTCGAAGAGGTTCGTGAGGCAGGTCTGCGATTGGTGGGCACGTCCTCGCACCGCGGCGACCGCCACACACATGCCAACTGGTCAGGGCGAGTAGCAGTCGTGCTGGGCAGCGAAGCTCACGGCCTGGCGGATGACGCCAAGATCGACGACTGGGTGCGAATAGAGCACCATGGCAGATCGGAAAGCCTCAACGTCGCCATGGCAGCAACGCTGTTGCTCTTCGCCGCAGCCGAGCAGCGTCGACAGGATTGAGCCGTCACGGATAGCCCTTGATGGATCGGGCCCACCGCACAGCGATGGCGGAGTACGCGGTGATCGGCGATGTCCTCCCCGGCGTGCGCGGGCGAGCGAGGCGTCGAGGTGCGCTCGAGATCCGGAGCGCACGTTTTTGATGAGCAGCGGCAGACCATCATCGTCCTGAGGATCGATCACCGGGCTGACGTCTACCGTCCGCGCTGAGGCCAGCTACCGGACGATCTCCTCTTGCGTCAAGAGGCAGGTTCGAGCGCCAGTCAGGGCCCGCGGCGAAGCCGCGCACCGAAAACTTGTTGTGCGTGAGACCTTCATACGGGTATGACTCCCACCAGCGCGATGGGCGCGCTGTCATCTCGCGATGATTTTCGGCTAGGGATGGGGTCTCAGGAACTATGAAAGCAACAAACCTTGGTGAGGCCGACGGGTTGCCCGGGATCGAGTGGTCCGAAGTTGAAACGCAGCTCGCCGATTTGTTGACGCATGACGACCCGCGCTCGCCGAACCGCTCGACGTTCTGGTTGACGACCTTGAACACCGACGGAAGCCCGCACGTGACGAGCGTGGGCGCGCTTTGGCACGCCGGCTCATGCTGGTTCCAGACCGGGGAACGCACCCGCAAGGCGAAGAACGTTGCTCGCGACCCGCGGTGCACGATCAGTGTCGCCACGAAGGGCTTCGACGTGATGGTCTCAGGCGAAGCCCGGCGCGTCACCGATCCGACGATCGTGGCCGAGATCGCCGGCTTGTGGGCGCAGAGCGGATGGCCGGCGCAGCCCGACGACTCGGGCATCGGCATCACCGCACCGTTCAACGCGCCGACGCTCGGACCACCGCCGTGGTTCGTCTACGAAGTCACGCCGAGCACCGCGACCGCAGTCGGCACGGCCGAAGAGACGCCCGGTTCAATGCGTTGGCGGTTCTGAAATTCCGCGCGAGCGCGCTACTCATGGCCTTGCCTCGGACGACGCAATGAGCATTGGGCAGGGTAGAACTCGCTAGCGCCGAGGGCAGATCTGGCGGGTGGGCCGTTGCGTCCCGCGGTCGGGTTCGGGCAATGTAGGGAAGTGGACGACGCAGAGCGCAGAGCACTGCTCGAGCGGCATTGGGACTATGCCGCCACCGACCAAGACATCGCCCACGAGGTGTACCACGACGACGCTGTCTTGGAGTTCCCACAATCCGGGGAACGGTTCGAAGGCGTCGCCAACTTCCGCGAGTGGCGACGCCAATACCCGGCACAGCTTGCCTTCGAGATGCGAAATCTACGCGGTGACGGAGAGCTGTGGGTTGCTGAGAACTCGATTCGCTACGACGGTGGAGCATGGATGCAGACCGTGAACATCCTCGAATTCCGCGGTGACAAGGTCGAACGGGAAACCATCTACATCACCGACACGTGGGAGGCCCCGGACTGGCGACGGCCGTGGCGGGCGGCGCCCTAACTGCCGTCGCGAAGCATGCTTGGTTCGCAACGACGGCCGGCGACATCGACAAGACTCACCAACCATGACCCGCAGACACGCCTTGCTCATCGCCGTCCCCTTGAGTCTTTCGATGGTGGCCGGTGCCTGCGGAGACGACGATGCCGATGAGGCCGAGTTCTCATCGCCTCTCGGCGGGACGATCTGGATCCTCGACAACGAGAGCATCGACGTCGAAGTACCCGATGGGACGGAAGAGGTTACGATCGCCTTTTCGACCGACGGTTCGTTCGCCGGGCACGTGGCGTGCAACAACTACACCGGCGGATACGCCACGGCGGACGACGGCGGTATCACCGCCAGCAACGTCGCTGTGACGGAGCAGGCGTGCGAGCCCGACGTGATGGCGGTCCAGACGACGTATCTCTCCGACCTTGGCCTCGTGGCTGAGTTCGAGATCGACGGTGATGAGCTCCGGCTCAAGGCTGCAGATGGGGCGGAGCTCCTCCGTTACGACCGCGACGAGTGACGATTGTCGAGGTCACAACGGAGTAAAGGGGACGGCGACGGGTTCCGTCGTGATAACTCAAACGATGGCGTCGTCGTCGTCGTCGTCCTCGGCCTCATCGGCAATCGACCACCGCAGTTGCAGCTCGACCTCCTCCGAACCGCCCGACCGCTCGTGCTCGACGCTCAACTCGGCGTGCTTCGGAACTCGGAAGCGCTCACCGGCCA
>DASQTR010000634.1:0-6754 GCA_035641795.1 Ilumatobacter sp. | reverse complement strand
ACCGTCAGCGAGTTCGCCACCGCGCCGCCCGCTACGGGACTCGAGGCGCTGCCGCAGGCGACAGCCGCGAGCCCGGATGCCCCTGCACCGGGGTCGTTGAAGGCGCACGTGAGCGTCACGGCACTGCCCATTGGGAACGGTGAGGGCGGCGCCGAGAATCCGATGGTGGGTGCCGTTCGGTCGACCAGCACCGTGAACGTGCGCACGTCCTCACCGACGGCGACGGTGACGCTGGTCGTCTCGGTGATGGAGATCGGTCCGGCGTAAGTCTGAGGCGAGCCGTTGCCTAGCTTGACCGTCGCGCTGGCGGCGTCGGCGCCCAGCACCCCGAGGACGACCGGGGTCGTGTAGTACCCGTTGCTGCCCAACGTTCCGTCGAGCACGACCGCGGTCTGGCTCTCGGACGACTCGTTGCCGGCGACGTCTCGGCCGCGTGCGGTCCCGAGCTCGAAATTCTTGGTCGTACTTCCGACCGTCAGCGGGTAGGACGCTGTGGTCACCTCGCACGACCCCACGAGGCCCGATCCGGCGGTGGGGGCGTCCGGCGGATACTGCTCCTCGCAGCGCAGGACGCTCGCGCTCGGGGCGAGCTCGTTGAACGTGAGCAACACGATCGGGTCGGTCAGATCGACGAGCGGGTGAAGCGTGTCGATCTTGATCTCGAGACGGATCGGCGGCGCCCCCTCACCGACTATCTCGACCGTGGTGATGCCTTGCTTGGTGATGTCGAACGCACCGGTGTAGGGGGTCGGCGCGCCACCGTCGATCGACACGGTGTGGGTGCCGGCGCCGACAGCGCTGCCTTTCAACTCGACCGTGACGGGGGTGTCGATGTACCAGCCGTTGTCACCCTCTTGACCCTCGACGAACGCCACCGCCAGGGCGGGAGCGCCTTCGATCTTGTAGTTCTCGCCCTTGTTGGCCGAGACCGACACGTTGCCGGCGCCGTCGACGGCCTGCACGAAGTAGACACCACCACCCGCAGCGGTGTCGGTCGAGAGCATTCCGTTGCGCAGCCCCGCACTCCACTCGGTCCGTTCGGCGTTGGCCGGGAACGCCTCCACCGGGTGCCAGATGGTTCCGTCGTAGTACTGCACGAGGACGCGGTCGATGCCGGTGGTCGTCACGCCTGCGCCTTCCGGGTCGGTGATCGCGATGCGGAACAGGATGTCGTTGCCGACCGGCCCGGCGCTCACGTCGTTGAACTGCGGTCTCACGACGTCGGCATCGGTTGCGCCGGCGTAGTAATTACGCACGGTGATCTCGTCGATCAGCAACTGTTCGCGGCCGGGGTCCGTCGAGTCGTACTGAGCAGGGACCACCACGAGCTGGCTGCGTGGGCCGTCGGGTGTATGGATCGTGTGGACGTTGGTGAACGCGGTGGGGAAGATCATCACACCGGATGGGGCCGGCGGTTCGATGGCGGTGTTGTCCACGATCGGCCGCGCGATCGTCGGGTTGCCCGACGCGACCTGGGTGCTGTGGAGTTGCTCGACGATGGCGCCCCTGGCGATCAGCGTCGGATCCGAGGACGTCACGTCGCTCGTGAATTTCGGTTGGATCGGGTCGCCGTTGGATACCTCGGAACCGACCTCGGCGTCGGCCGGTCCGGTGATCGTCGAGATCACGGGGAAGCTTGTGCCCCTAGGGCCAGGCTGGGTGCCGAATGTGAGCGATGCACTCAGCGTGCTGCTCGCCTGCCCGGTGACCGGGTCGGGTATCGGAGTGGTCGACAGCGTCTGGATCGCCTGCGGATTTTCGGAAAGCGCGGTCGCGGCGGCGATCGGCGCAGGAGCCTGCAGCGCGTACATCGGGACGCCGTACACGGTCAGCTGCATCTGCGACTTCTCGTCGTACGGGTCGATCTCGACCTGGCTGGCGAAAAATTGTTGCTTGGCGAGTGCGGCCGCCTGACCGACCGTGAGGCCGTCGTCGGCGAGCAACTCGGCAAACGACTCGAGCAACTCTTCGGAGTAGGCGATGCCTGGCTGGTCGAGGCCGTATCCGTAGCCGGTGTTGGCGAGATAGAAGGCGGCCGCGCCGCCGGCGAGCGACTCGGCCCAGTCGTCGCTGCGGCCCTCTGTGTAGGGCTGGTTGAGGCCGCCGTGGCATCCGGCGGTGAACAGCACCGCGCCGGCGACCCCTGCGGGGATCACGATGTCGGGGCCCTTGACCTCTGCCGGATCGACGTTGTCGCCTTGGGCGTCGCCGAGGGCCGAGAGCAACAGACCTTGGTCCATGTGGGCCTGGTACGACGCCAGCGAGAGCGAGGCACCGCCGTCGTCGCCGGCGAGCGCGGCTGTCAGATCGGCGATGCTCCAGTCGGGCGCGCCTCCCGGGACGTCGGAGATGAGGGTCGTGCGGTTGGGAGTGACACCGGCGAGGTCGGCGTCGATCTCCACTGCGACGTCGCTGAGGAAGTCGTAACCGGCGGTGAACGCGCGATCGACGTCGACAGTGCCCCCGCTGCCGATGAAGGCATCGATCTGGCCGACGATGTCGGCTCGAGTCTCGACGAGACGGCCGACCGCCCGGTCAGGGGTGAAGTAGAGACGGTTGAGGAACGGCCACGGGTCGACATCACCGTAGATGTCGTCGGTGAGAACGTGCTGCGTGGCGAGCGCCGACGTGACGGCGTTGGTGCCGCCGACCGTCGAGGCGTAGTTGGCCTCGTTGGCGATCAGCGCCGTGTCGGCGGTGCGGTAGAAGGGCAGCTTGTCGTCGGCGCCGATGACCATCACGTGCTCGATCGGAGCGTCGAGATTGCGCACCGCGAGGGCAACGTCTTCGGCGACGGCGTTGGCTGCGGTTACCGAGCAGAAGCCGGACTCCGTAGCCCAGTCGGGGCCCGTTGTTGCGACGGTGCCGATCGCGAGTGGCCAACCCGCCGCGCTCAACCGCGCGAGCGCGGCGTCGATGGCCGCGGCGTCGGTGCCGTTGAACCGATTGCGCGCGAACAGCACGGCGGTCGTGGCATTGGCGGGGCCGCTGAACGAGACGCTGGCGCCGGCCTCGGCGGTGGTCGTGCACTCGTCGGCGAACTCGGTGACGGCGACGCGCACGACGTAGTCGGTGCTCGCCTGGTTGAAGCCGCTCACTTGGACCTCGAAGCCGTCGGTGCCCGACGAGGTGAAGCCGTCGGCCGCCTCGGGCGTCGTGCGCCGGTTGGCGGAGATGTCCTCGACGAGGCGATCGGCGTCGACGGGGACGTCCTCGAGCGTCTCCGGTTCGAGATTCTCGACCGCCGTTTCGCCGTTGTCGCCGGAGAAGCGCAGGCCGGTACCGGAAAAGCGCAAACCGGTGCCCGAGAAGCGCATGCTCGTTCCGGAGAAACGCAGGCTCGTGCCGGCCGAGCGGTACAAGACGAGGTCGGCGTCGTCGGTGAGGTTGGACAGTCGCACGGCGACGTGGCTGCCTGGCGCGTACTCGCTGACGTCGGCGTCGTAGCGATCGATCTCGCCCGCCCCGGCGTTGCCGAAGTACAGCACGTCGGGATCGATCGGCGGAGGATTCTGGCCCGCCCAGGGGTCGACGACGGTGACCGGGAACGTGCCGGTCACACCGCTGACGGTCACGCTGAAGTTGCCGCTTGCGGGCGGCTGGTTCGTCGTGCCGTACAGACCTGCCGGGCGGTACGCCAGCGTGAGCGTGACGTCGACCTGCCCGGTGGCGTTTGCGACGGTGACCTCGAACTGGCCGCTGCCCAATGACGTGACGACGCACGAGCCGGCCGAGGCGACGCAGCTCGGGCTTCCCTCGGCAAGCACGAAGCCGGTCGGCGCCTGCACGCTGACGGGCGTCTTGTCATTCGCGGGCTGCTGCCACCGCCCGGTGAACGTCACGCGCTCGCCGAGCGCGTACTCCCGCACATCGAAATCTGTCCTCAGCGGGAGCTGCTCCCAGGGAATGTTGAGGGCGTCGATGCCGCGCAGCAGGTAGCTGGCCAGCGTGTCTCCGGCCTCGGCGGGGACGTACGCGTCGTCGACGCCGGGGGCGTCCGCGAGCAGGTCGGCAAGGACGGAGTCGGGGTGCGGAGTCACCGCGCTCAGAAGGATCTCGTCGAGCGGGACATTGTCGCTTCGGAACCCGGCGAGGTTGAGGCCGAGCAGGGTCATCGCGCCGGCGGCGGCGTCGGTGCAGCCGCCGTTCTCCGGGTCGATCAGTGAGCACCACGTGACGCCCCCGGGCAGTGGAATCGCGCTCAGCGGGGTGGCGCCGAGCAGGATGCCGATCAGGCTGACGTCGCGGAGCAGCTCACCGTTGGGGTCGAGGTCGAGCAAGCTCATCTCGGCGAACGCCGTCACGACGGCCGGTACAGAGGGCGGACTTTGCTGCGTACCGCCGAGGCCGGCGAAGTACTCGTCGAGGGCGTCGAGCAGCTGACCGAAGGTGACGTTCTGGGTGGGGTATCCCTGGTACCGGCCGATCGCGACGAACAGGTCGTTCCAGCTGTAACCGGCGGGCGGGAGCAGGTCGCTGAGCGGCACGTTCCAGGCCGGGACATCGCTCGCCGCGAACGGGACGACGTCGCTGAATCGCAGTCCCGTGCCGGAGAAGCGCAAGCCGGTGCCGATCGAGCGCAGGCTGGCGAAGGTGCCAACGCCGCTGTCGCTGAACCGCAGGCTGGTGCCGGAGAACCGCAGTCCTGTGCCGGAGAACCGCAGTCCCGTGCCGGAGAACCGCAAGCTGGTGCCGGAGAACCGCAAGCCCGTGCCCGAGAACCGCAGGCCCGTGCCCGAGAACCGCAGTCCGGTGCCGGAGAAGCGCAGGCTGGTGCCGGAGAACCGAAGTCCGGTCCCGGCGTCGTTGACCAGGTTCGTACCGGCGACGAGGTTGACCAACGACGCTGGCAGGTCGGCCAGCGGCACATCGTCGATCGCCACCCCGCGCGCTCCGTCCACCTGATTGGTGTCGGCGCTCAGCACCGGAGGGAGCTTGGCGCGGTAGCAGTACTCGACGTGGCTGATCATGGGCAATCTGCCGGTCGAGTTGAGTGGAGCCGTGAGCCCGGTGCCGCGGCGGGGGTCGTCGTCGGTCGACTCGTCGTAGACGTGCGCCGCATCGCCCCCCTTGACGATGACCCGGTCGAGCGGGTGGTTGGACACCCAGTCGAACGAGCGGCCGCCGCCGGTGACCCGCTTGATCTCGACGGCCGCCCCGGACGCGCCGGGGAGCGGGTAGACGCCGACGACCGGAACGCCGTCGCGCTTCATGCTCAGCAGACCCGCTGGACATGCCGGATTGCCGGGCACGACCTGGGGGACACTTTCTGCGCGAACCGACCCACCCGCGACCGCCAGGGGTGATACGAGTACGGCGGCCAACAACAGCTTACTCATGCCACCCCGTGTGCCCATGTCCGCCGACCCTCTCTCAGAAATTGCTCGGTGCCCGAAATATATGGACCCATCGAGTCTTTCACTCCGGAAGAATGCTGTCCAACTGCTATGTCCGAGTCGATGCGGTCGCCGCTGCTGAAGTACGTCCCCGACGCGATCCATCATGGGCGCGCACAATGGGCGTTCTCCGGCAGCGTGGTCTTCGCCGACGTGTCGGGATTCACGAAGCTCTCGGAGAACCTCGCCGGCATGGGCAAGGCCGGCGCAGAAGAGCTCACCATTATTCTCAACAAAAGCTTCACGGCGCTGCTCGACATTTCTCTCACGGAGGGTGGCGATTTACTCTCGTACGGTGGTGATGCGCTGCTCCTCGCCTTCCAAGGCGACAATCACGCGGGGCGCGCGCTGCGGGCGGCTGTCGGCATGCGCGAGGCGCTGCATGGTCTGGGGCCCGTGGCCACGGACGCCGGTCGGGTCCGGCTCCGGATCTCCCAGGGGGTGCACAGCGGCGACTTCCGGATCTGCATCGCCGGATCGCGCCAACGGGAGTTGATGCTGATCGGCGACGCCGCCACCACGGTGACAGACATCGAGTCCGCGGCGGGGCCGGGCGACGTCCTCGTGAGCGCCGCCACCGCAGCCCTGCTGCCCACCCGAGTGCTCGGCGCGGAGCTCGAGGGTCGGAGGTTCGTGACACGCATGCCGGCCCCGGTCGCGGTCCCTCCGCGGCGCGCCGCCGTCGACGTCGAGGGACTCGAGCACTACCTCCCCGAGGCCGTCCGACGGCGCATCCTGGGAGACGGACTCGATGCCGAACACCGCTACGTCGGCGTGGCGTTCATTCAGGTGCGCGGCGTCGACGCCGCGATCCGCGATCGCGGACCCGCGCAGGTCACCGCCGAGCTCGGGCGGGTTGTCGATACGGGCGAACGCGCCGCCGCCGAGCACGGGACCTGCCTGATCGCGACAGACATCGCACCCGACGGCGTGAAACTGATCGTGACCGCCGGCGCGCCGGACGCCACCGAGGACGTGGAAGGCGTCCTGCTCTCGACAGTGCGGGCGGTGCTCGACGAGGACCTCCCGCTGCCGGTTCGCGCCGGAGCGCACGCCGGTCACGTCTTCGCCGGCGAGGTCGGGTCGCCAGACCGTCGCGTCTACACGGTGATCGGCGACGCGGTGAACCTGGCAGCGCGGCTGATGGGCAAGGCAGAGACCGGTCAACTCGTCGCCAGCGCCGACCTGCTCGCCCGCGCCGGCGGGCGATTCCAGCAGACGCCACTCGAGCCGTTCTTCGTCAAGGGCAAGCGCCAGGCGCAACGTGCCTCGGTCATCGGCGAGCGCCTCGACGCCGACGAGGGCGGCGGGTGGCGGGCGCCGTTCATCGGACGCGAGCGCGAGCTCGAGATCCTTAC
>DASQTR010000633.1:0-3577 GCA_035641795.1 Ilumatobacter sp. | reverse complement strand
TGGAAGCTCTCCTCTTTGCAGATCCGGACCATCGCCCGCGCGTACGGCCCGTACGAGCAGCGGCACAGCGGTACCTGGTTCATGATCGCGGCGCCGTCGACGAGCCAGCCGATTGCGCCGACGTCGGCCCAGGTGAGCGTCGGATAGTTGAAGATCGACGAGTACTTCTGGCGGCCGGTGTGGAGCCGGTCGAGCAGCTCCTCCCGCGGCGTGCCCAGCGTCTCTGCCGCTCCGTATAGATAGAGGCCGTGGCCCGCTTCGTCCTGGACCTTGGCGGTCAGAATGGCCTTGCGACGCAGCGACGGCGCCCGCGTCAGCCAGTTGCCCTCCGGCTGCATGCCGATGATCTCGGAGTGCGCATGCTGGGCGATCTGGCGCACGAGGGTCGCCCGGTAATCCTCAGGCATCCAGTCGCGAGGCTCGATCCGTTCATCGGCATCGATCAACGCGTCGAAGCGAGCCTGCTCGTCCATCAACCCATCATATGACACGCATCGCCAGATGTCGAGGCACAAAACTGTGTCATCGCCTCAAAGCGGGTGTTCGGCGATGGCCCTGAAGACATAGGCGTCGTGGCCGGGAACGATCCGTGTTCCGGCGTCGCGCTCACGGCGGAGCATGGCGAGTGACCGTCGTTGCAGATCGTGGTCGAAGCCGAACGGCGGCAGGATCTCGTCGTCGAGCGTGTGCGTGAAGTAGCAGGCGTCGGAGGTGAGGATCACCGGACCGTCGGCGGTGCGGATCCGCAACGACTGGTGCCCGCATGTGTGGCCGGGTGTGGGGATGCACACCACTGCGCCGTCGTCGAACAGGTCGTGCTCGCCGGCGACCGTCAGCACGTCGTGGCCGAGGTCGACGAGAGCCGTGTCGAATCCGCCGTCCTGGCCGGCCGCCTTCGCGAACGCCCACTCGTCGACGTTCACCACCACGCGCGCGTTGGCCATCTCGCACAGGCCGCCGACATGGTCGAAATGGCAATGCGAGACGACGACCGTGAACGACCCGTCCGGATCGACGTCATGCTGCTCGAGGCGGTGCCCGACGCTGCCGTCCGCTGGAAGCATCGGCTGAAACAGCTTCGACATCCGCCCGAGTGGCTCACTCGAACCGGCCAGCGACGGATGCAACCCGGTGTCGAACACGACCACGTCGTCGCCGTGCCGCACGAGCCACGCCGGGACCGGGATCTCCATCAGATCGGTGCTGCCGCCGCCGATCAGCGTGCGCTGCTGTGTGCGCAGCCAGCCACAGTCGAGGGCGGCGATCGTGCAAGGCCCGTTCATGCCGCCGGCGACCTCGGGAAGAACGGCCATGGATCGGGCATCGGCCCGGTTGCCACGTGGACGATCGCCGGCACGCCGGCGCTGAACGCCTCGTCGAGGCGCGTGCGCAGTTCGGCCGGCGTGCCGGCGTGCAGGCCGAGCGCTCCGAACGCGCGGGCGTAGGCGACGAAGTCGGGATTGCGCAGCGACGAGGCGATCGTGCGGTCCGGGCCGAAGCGCTGCTCTTGTATGCGCTTGACGTTGCCGAAGGCGGCGTCGTCGAAAACGCAGCACACCAGCGGGATGTCGTGCTGGACGGCGGTGGCGAGCTCGTTGCCGGTGAACAGGAAGCCGCCGTCACCGGCAATGACGAGCGCCTTGCGCCCGCGGCCCTCGCGCTCCAGTGCGACCTGAGCTCCGACTCCCTGTGCGTATCCGGCGCCGAGCGTGCCCGCGGGGCCGGTCGACTGGAACGTGCGCGGCCGGCGGAAGTCGAACGCGAGATGCGCCGCGAATCCGATCTGGGTCACGTCCTCGACGAGGATGCCGTCGTCGGGCAGCACGTCGCGAATGGCGGCGAGGAAGTCGAGCTGCGGGCGCAGGTGGTCGATGTCGGCGAAGTAGGCGGCGCGCCGGCGGACGATTTCCTCCGTGCGGTCACGCCGCGGCGGCAAGCCGTCGAGAGTCGCGACCAGCGCATGGCACACCTCACCGGCGTCCCCGCACACCCCGATCGTGCCCACTCCGTGGCGATCGAGCTCGTCGGGATCGATGTCGACCTTGACGATCGTCTTGCCGTCGTCGACGCCCCAGAACATCAGCGGCCACTCGAGCCGCGAGCCGATCGCGATCACGACGTCGGCGTCCTTCCAGAGGCTGTGTCCGATCGCCAGGTGGGCGAACAGCGGATGGGCCGTGGGGATCGTGCCGTGCCCCATGCGGCGCGTGGTCACCGGTGCCTGGAGCAGCTCTGCGAGCTGCGCGATCACGGCTCCCGCGTCCTGGGCCCCACCGCCGACGACGATCAACGGACGTTCGGCCTCGCGGAGCGCGCCGGCGGCACGGTCGATGCCGGTCTGGTCGATCGGCGGGGTGGCGGGAGCCGGCGCCTTGAGCGACCCCGGGGCCAGTGTCCGCCACCGGTTGACCGGTACCTCCAGGCCGACCGGCCGCGGGCGCCCCGACACCAGCGCGTCCAGCGCCGACTGCAGCTGCTTGGTCGCCGAGTCGCCGTCGTCGAGCAGCTCGGCCTGCTTGGTGAGCTGGCTGAGGATCGCGTGCTGGTCGACGAGCTCGTGCAGCACACCGAAGGCGCGCCCGCGCGCGGACGTCGGGATCTCACCGACGATCGCCAGGCTGCGCGCGTTCGACCAGTACCCGCTCGTGAGCGCGGCGCCGGCGTTGAGCATGCCAGGGCCGGGTACGACGCAGAACGCGGCGGGCGTGCCGGCGACGAGCGAGGCGCCATTCGCCATGTACGCCGCGCCCTGCTCGTGGCGGCTGACGACCGGACGGATGTCCGGTGCGTCGACGAGGGCGTCGAAGAAGTCGTCGTTCTGCACGCCGGGCAGGCAGAAGAGCGTGTCGATGCCCGTGACCCTGAGCGCCTCGACAACCTGCTGGGCGATCGTGGGGGGTGCCGGGTTCTCGCTGTTCGGGTCGCTCATACGACGTTCAATCCTTCTTTCAGCCCCTCATCTCTGCCAGCGCCCGCACTTCGGCCAGCTGGCTTTCGTCGAGCTGTTCGAACGTAGACCAGGCGGCGACGTTCTCGTTCAGCTGGGCGGCCGTGCTGGAACCGAACAGCACGGTCGCCAGCGACGGGTGCTGGAAGGCGTAGGCGAAGGCGACATGCGCCGGCGGGGCGCCCCACTCGGCGGCGAGCGCCGCCACACCCGCTGCCATCGACAGGCCGCGGTCGTTCACGCCACCCGGTTCG
Source organism: Ilumatobacter sp. (assembly GCA_035641795.1). Taxonomy (GTDB): domain Bacteria; phylum Actinomycetota; class Acidimicrobiia; order Acidimicrobiales; family Ilumatobacteraceae; genus Ilumatobacter. Next base: position 376 of record DASQTR010000633.1, on the reverse strand, counting down.
CCGCGGTTGTAGCTGCCCGCGAGCGCGCCGCCGGCGAGCACGTAGCTGGCGACGAGACCGATCGCGCCGCGCTCGAACGCACTTTGCATCTCCGGGTCGCTGGGCCCGGCGTGGTCGACGAGACTCGTTGCCATCTGCGCCGCGCACGGCCTCGGCGCGCCGGTGCGGTCGCAAACGTCGAGCGCCGCGTGATGCTGGGCGGCCGACCACATCCCCGTGCCCCACGCCCGAGCCCGCCCTGACTCGATCAGCCCCGACACCTCGTCGACCAACAGCTCCATCGAGAGCCCTTCGGGCGGATGGATGGCGTAGATCAGGTCGATGTGGTCGAGCCCCATGCGCTCGAGCGATGCGCTGAGCTCGTCCTGTGCCGACT
>DASQTR010000632.1:0-3610 GCA_035641795.1 Ilumatobacter sp. | reverse complement strand
ACACCGTTCGTACGCTCGACATCGATTCGGAGTGTTTCGACCGGTTCCTGCGCTCGATGGCCATGGACCTGACCGTCCGCGAATACGGCACCTGGAGCGAACTGCTCGACTACATGGACGGCTCGGCGGCGGTGATCGGCGAGATGATGCTGCCGGTCCTGAAGCCGACGACAGCTGCCGCCCTCGGTCCGGCGCGCGACCTGGGTCTCGCGTTCCAGTTGACCAACTTCCTGCGCGACGTGGCAGAGGACCTCGAGCGCGGCCGGATCTACATCCCTCGCGAGGATCTCGACCGCTTCGACGCAGACCCCGCGCGGCGACGTGTCGACGAACAATGGCGCCGGCTGATGCGGTTCGAGATCGAACGCAACCGCCGGTTGTACGTGTCCGCCGACGCCGGCATACCTGCGTTGGCCGGGCGCTCGGGCCGTTGCGTGCGCGCCGCCCGCCAGCTCTATGCGCAAATCCTGGAACGGATCGAAGCGGCCGACTACGACGTGTTCTCGTCGCGGGCCCGGGTCCCCACGTGGCGCAAGATCGCCACCGCAGCGGGCGTCGTTGGGCGGTCTCCGACCTCTTCACGAGTCGGCGAGCCAGCGGCACGATGATCGCGTGGGGCGTCTGGGTGGGGGGCCTCATCGCCGGGTCGTGGTACATGGCACGGCTGCGCCGGTTGCCGAGCGTCGACAGCGACGATCCGATGCAGCGCTCCGCCGACCGACAGGTGAGCATCGTCATCCCGGCTCGCAACGAAGCTGCCAACCTGGAACGACTGCTCGCATCGCTGGGTGCGGCTTGCTCCGGCGCTCAGGTGATCGTGGTCGACGATGCGTCCACCGACGACACCTCGGTCGTGGCGCGTGCTCACGGCGCGTCCGTCGTCCGAAACGACGGTGACCCGCCGCCCGGCTGGACTGGCAAGACGTACGCCTGCCAGCGTGGCGCGGATGTCGCGACCGGGCGTGTGCTCGTCTTCCTCGACGCCGACGTCACACTGCACGACCGTGCCATCGATCGTGTCGTCGCGGCACTCGACGCGCAGGGTGGCCTCGTGTCGGTCCAGCCGTACCACGCCGTGCACAGGCCGCACGAGCAGCTGTCGGCGGTGTGCAATGCCGTGACGATGATGGGCTCGGGCGCCTTCGCCGCGTGGCCACGTCCCCGCCGCCCGGTCGCCTTTGGGCCGTGTCTTGCCAGCACCCGTGCCGACTACGTGGCCACGGGCGGCCACAGCTCGGTGGCCGGTGAAGTCGTCGAGGACGTGCAGCTGGCACGTCGGTATGCCGAACACGGGCTGCCGACGACTGTGTTCGCGGGTCGCGACGCGATCTCGTTCCGGATGTATCCGCATGGCGTCGTGCAACTCATCGAGGGGTGGAGCAAGAACCTGACGAGTGGGGCTCGGCTGGTCGATCCACTGGCAGCGTTCGTGGCGGCGTGGTGGGTGACGTCGTGTCTCGCACTGGGCATTGGGGCGTTGGATGTCGTGGTCGGCAACCGCGGCAGTTGGACAGGAGTCGTCTCCGCCACCGCCGGCTGGGTAGCGGTGATGCTCCAGTTGCGCTGGACCCTCAGCAGGATCGGGGCGTTCCGTTGGTGGGCGGCGGTGCTACACCCGCTCACGCTGTGGGCGTTCGTCGGCCTGTTCCTGCGATCGACGTGGCTCACGCTCGTGCGCCGGACGGTGCGCTGGAGCGGGCGCCAGATCGTGCTCAACGCACGCGGCAGGTGACGTGATCGGCCTGCCGCCGCTGCGCTTGGCGCCGGTTCCGAACGTCGTGATCGACGTCGCCGCCTGGGCGTTGTTCCACGCCGCGACGGGGTACGCGGTGCATCGCCTGCCGCTCCGTCGGCTGCAGCGCGACGGCTGGCTGCTGCGGCCACGCCGCTTCGAGGAGGACGGCCGCTTCTACGAACGGTTCGCAATCCGGCGGTGGAAGGACGCGCTGCCCGAAGCGGGCGGCCTGTTCCCCGGCGGCATGTCGAAGCGTCAGCTGACAGGCACCGACCCGTGTGGCCTCGGCCGATTCCGCTCCGAGACGCGCCGGGCCGAGCTCGGTCACTGGTGGGCAATGGCGTGCGGCCCGCTGTTCGTCCTGTGGAACCCGCCGGCGGTGGCGGCCGTGATGGTGGCCTACGGGGTCGTGGTCAACGCCCCGTTCATCGCCATTCAGCGTTTCAACCGGTTGCGCATCGGACGCATTCTCGCCCGCCAGAGCAGGTCGTCGTCCGCCGACGACGCCTGACGCGCGGCAGCCGCCCGCCGGCGGCGCGCGGCTGACATCAACGGCAGCAGCATCCCGTACGGCTCGCCGGCGTCGATGTGGTGAGCGCGATGCGAATCCCGAAGCCAGCGCAGATAGCGCAGATCCGGAACCGGCAGCGAGAGCCGACGGTGGATGACGATCTCGTGGACCGCCAGATACGCCACGCCGTACGCGGTGACGCCGGCCGCCGCCGCCCACGACGACGCCGGCGCGCGTCCCGTGGCGGCGACGACGGCCAACCCCACGCCGACCGCCGAAAAGCACAACGGAAACAGGTCGTTGCGCTCGATCAGGGTGCGCGCTGGCGCGTGGTGGCTGCGGTGCCACACCATGCCCGGTCCGTGCATCAACCACCGGTGAGCGGAGTAGGCGATCATCTCCATGCCGGAGAACGTCAGCAGGAACACGGCGAGACTGGTCACTGCGCCTCGCCGTGACGTTCCCGAACGCCTGCGCGCTCCCAACACAGCAGCACGAGCGTCAGCAATGCGAACGCGTATGCGAACTCCTCGCCAAGGATGTCCCACACCGGTCGCCAACCGCTGACCTCTTCAGGGTCGTAGACCACGATCGGGGACGACAACTTCGTCAACCACCCGTCGACCGGGATCATGAAGCCGAGCACGATTGCCATCGAGATCCAGTAGGCGCGTTGGCGGAACAACCCGGTTCGGAGCACGGTCCACTCGAGCACGACGACACCGCATGCAGCGGCGAGGGCCATCGCTGGGTACACGCGCATCAGTCGACCGTGTCGCCGACGTTGGCGCGCACCTGCGCCGTCTCGACTGCGCTCGCTATCCGTCGTCGCTGCATCTGCCGCACCGCCTCGAGCGTGAGCAGCGTGCAGATCGGCACGACGATGAAGAACAGCAACTCCTCGATCACCATGCCACCCGGCAGGCGCACACCGAGCGTGTATTGATCTGAGAACTCCCACGTGCCTCGGCGACTGGCCCAGAGGTCCCACGCGACAAAGAGAACGAATGCGGGAGCAATCGCCTTGGCAGTCCGTGCCGGGCGCCGCCATACGCGAGCACCGAGCACGAACTCCAACGGCAAGGTCAGCACCAGGCAGGCGATCATGAGCCCCACGTACTGGAAGCGGTCCATCAGGGCAGGTCGGTCGGCGTCAGCACGCGAACGATCCGGTGCGCGTAGCCATCGGCAACCGAGGCTCAACGTCGGGCGACAGCACGATCGGGTCGCGGTCGTCGGTGCGCATGTCGATCTCCTTCGTGTGCGTGCTGCGACCGCCGGACGACGGTCGCTAGCACTACGGACCCAGGAGGAGCGATGGATGCGCGGTCAGCTGGGCTCGAGCGGTCCGCGCAGGATCGACT
>DASQTR010000631.1:0-11637 GCA_035641795.1 Ilumatobacter sp. | reverse complement strand
TCGAGCTCGAGCGCACCGAAGGCGGGGGCCGCCGGCGAGTCCCATCCCGGGATGATCGACGGGACGTACCCGAGCGGCTCGGGGGCGTCGCTGAAGCGCGCCCACAACGCCTCGCGGCCCTGCTGCGTGTCGTCCCACGCGGTACGGCAGCGGACCGTGCAGGTGTCGTGGTTCGGCCGCCAGTAGGTCAACGACATCATCGGCAGCGCCGCCAGGTGCTTGGCCTTCACAGACAGCGGCGAGGTGGCGATCCAGCCGCGCAACGTCTCGCCGTCCCACTCCCAGATCGGATGCAGGATGCGCGTGGTCGGTTGGCCGGCGCTGTTGACGGTCGCCGCGGTGGCCCACACGATCGAATGCGCCATGTCGACGAATGCGGGAGCGACACTCGCCAGTGGATCCATGCCGGCCAACGTATTGGTCCGTGATCGGTTCGTGGGGAGTGAGGTGACGGCCAGGCGATCTGCGGCACACCAGCGATGCCGATGAAGGCTGCTCCCTCCCGGGCCTGACCTGGTTCACGGGCGCCGGTTGCACAGGACCCGACCGCCACCTCACTCCCCAGGAACCCCACCGCAAGTGCGGCGCTGCCTGGATGGCACCGGTTGCTCCACCCTACCCGGCGGCTACCCTTGCGGCACCAGACGGGGCGACCCGGGAGGGGTGCGAGAGCGGCCGAATCGGCACGCTTGGAAAGCGTGTGAAGGGCAACCTTCCGTGGGTTCGAATCCCACCCCCTCCGCACAGCTCGCGCGGCCGTTCGGCACGCCGGCACCCGAGCGGGTGCCCACGGCCACCGAACATTGACAGTCGGCGCCGGGCGCAGGCAAGATGCCTGACGCGAGCGGACGTGGCGTCGTTCTGCGGGCCAACCCTTCGGGGGAGGCGGCCGAATCGGCGCGAGATAAAGCCACATGGCTCTCGGATTGCATGGCGGGATGGGAACCCGCTGTCCGTACGAAAGGGACTCCGCTATGGCCGCCGCCAAGATCTCACTCGACGACCTCGCCACGCGCCTCGACCGGCTCGAGCAGATGCTCGACCGCTTCGGACCCGTCACCGACCCGGCTCCGGACGACTGGGGCCGGCTGCCAGGGCGATTCGATCGCTGGTGGTGGAACATCCCCGTGCCACCGCGCCCAGGTGACCCGTCGCCGGTCGATATCAGCAGGTTCTCGAGGGTCCAGCTTGAGCTGGCAATCCATCAGATCGCCGCCGAGCGAATCCGTCTCGACGCCCTCGAGGACATGATCAATCAACAACTCAAAGGGACCACCAGGCGGTGACGGCAAGCATGCGGATCGCTGTCGCCACGGCGCCGGTGGACCCGGTCATTCGGGACGACGTCGACTTCTCGGAGTCGTCCCGGCGCCCGGTCGGCGCCGGCCTGCGAGTCGTGCTGGTCGGTTTCCAGGACCAGGACAACCTGGGTCTGCGTTACCTGCAGTCGGCGGCCCGGCACCACGGACACGACTGCCGGATCGTGACCTACGGAAGCGACGCCGAGCGGGTCGCCGCCGAGGTCGTGGCGGCGGAGCCGGCCGTTGTCGGCCTGTCGCTGATCTTCCAGTACATGGCGCCTCAGTTCGGACTGCTTGTCGGGGCGCTGCGCGAGCGCGGCTTCAGTGGGCACATCACGATGGGCGGCCACTACCCGAGCTTCGATCCCGGGGAGGTGCTGAACCGGATCCCGGGGCTGGACTCGGTCGTGTGCTACGAGGGCGAGCTGACGTTCGTGGAACTGCTCGGCTTCCTCGAGCGGGGCCTCGCGTGGCGGCATCTGCACGGTCTCGCCTGCCGGCGTTCCGAGGTCGATCCGGCGATCGTCGTGAACGAGCATCGCATGTCGATCGAGGACCTCGACGAGCTGCCGTTGCCGGATCGCTCCGACGTCGACTACGAACGCCAGGAGCTGCCGACCGCGTCCATGCTTGCCAGTCGGGGTTGTCCGTGGAACTGCAGCTTCTGCAGCATCCGTCCGTTCTACGAGGCACCCGGCGGCGCGCTGCGCCGGCTGCGCCGACCCGAGGCGGTCGCAGCAGAGATGGTCGAGCTGCACCGCGAACGCGGAGTCGTCGCCTTCCTGTTCCAGGACGACGACTTCATGGCGACCGGCCGGCGGGGGCGGGCGTGGGCGGTGGCGCTCGCGGAAGCGATCGGACGCAGCGAGCTGGCAGGGCGCGTGTCGCTCAAGATCAGTTGCCGCTCAGACGAGGTGAACGAGGAGGCGATGCGCGTCCTACGCGACCAAGGTGGTTTGACACACGTCTACCTAGGTGTCGAGTCGGGCGACCCGGTCACGCTGGAACACCTACACAAGCAACTCAAGCCCCAGGCGCACATCGCCGCCGCCAACGTGTTCCGGCGGCTCGGCATGTCGTTCGACTTCGGCTACATGATCATGGAGCCGTACAGCACGTTCCAATCGGTGCGCGGTGGGATCGACTTCCTCGACGAGTTCGTCGGGGATGGCTGGACGGTCGCCACGTTCTGCCGCACGCTCCCGTACGCAGGCACCCCGATCGCCAAGAACTTGCGCGCCGAGGGTCGCCTGCTCGGTTCCCCGTTCGACCCCGACTACCACTTCCTCGACGAACGGCTGGACTTCTTCTACGACTGGATGTTGCACACGTTCCATCGACGCAACTTCACCGACGTCGGGTTGTGTCACATCCTGCGCGGCCTGCAGTTCGAACTTCACCTCGATGTCGCCGGTCGGCGTCCGGCCACAGCAACCCAGCAGGCGATGGGGCGTTACCTGGCGTCGGTGGCGAACCGAACCGCGACCCACACACTGCGCACCGCGCTCGAGCACTGCGAAGCCACCACGATCGAGGCGCTGCAGGCCGATCCGTCGTTGCTGCTCGGCCTCACCGAGATGGAGCGACAAGCGGAGGAACGACTCGAGCGCGAGACGTACGCCTTCTACGAAGAGTTCCGTTCGACGGCCATCGTCGATGCCGACGACCTGCCCGGAGGCTTCAAACACACGTACACCCCCGACCCCGTACGGGCATCGGTCGGCTGACCCGTGGACGGCCACGCATTCTGACTGTCAGGCGGGCACTTCGCGGTTGAACTCCAGCTGCGCCGTGTCGCCGCCGAACTCCATCGGCAGCTGGGCGATGGCGCGATACCGCCCGGCAGGACCGTTGCTTGTCGCGTTCTCCCACCAGACCTCGAACCAGCCACCGGGCCCCGCCTGCCCCGGGTAGTAGTTGATCTCGTTCGGTTCGGTCGTGCCGTTCGGGCCCTCGATGTGGAGGAACGGCTTGACGTCCTCCCGTTCGACGTCCTGGTCGCCGACGATGATCACGCGGAAGTAGATCTGATCGTTGCCGTTGTCGACGCCGTTCGCATAGCCCATCTCCTCCGGATGGAACCGCAGGCGCTTCCCGTGGTCGACGTACGAACCAGCCGGGTAGCCGTCGGTGCCGGTCGGCGCCAACTCCGAGTGACCCTGGAGCGCCGACCATGTCTTGTCGCCGACGACACCGTCGACGTCATCCCCGGTGAAGCCCATCTCCCGCTGGTACAGCTCCACCGCCCGCTTCGTCTCGGCGTCGAACTTGCCTTGGCCGTGCTTGTAGAACCTGAAGTCGGTGCGGCCGTAGAAGTACCCGTCGAGCAGATCGTGGAGATACTCCACCCAGCCGTCGGCGCTGTCCATGCCTTCGCGCAATGTCGGATTGCTCATCGCTCGACCTCCCTTTGCTCCCGTCGAGTCGGCGCCTGCCACGCTGCGCCGAGAACCTTCCCCCGGCCTTCCTCACGCTGTGTCCTGCAAGACTCCCACCGATGGAGGCCGGTGGCGACACTTCATGGGAGCCGGCGATGCGAGCCGCCCTCGACGAGGCACGAGCCTCGCTCGCCCACGCCGACGTGCCGGTCGGTGCGGTCGTCGTCCGCCACGGCGACCTGATCGCGCGCCGCCACAACGAGCGTGAGCTCACCGGCGATCCGACCGCTCACGCCGAGGTGCTCGCGCTGCGCGATGCGGCTGCCGCCATCGGGCATTGGCGGCTGGACGACTGCACGCTGGTGGTCACGCTCGAACCGTGCGCGATGTGCGCCGGAGCGATGGTCAACGGCCGGCTCGGACACCTGGTGTACGGCGCCGTCGACCCAAAGGCGGGCGCCGCCGGCAGCCGCTTCGATCTCGTCGACTCACCGCTGCTCAACCACCGGGTGCCGCGCACGGTCGGCGTGCTGGCCGAGGAGTGTGGGCAGCTGCTCGTCGAGTTCTTCACCGACCGTCGGAGGGCGAGCGCGACCGACGTCTGAAATCGGCCGAACCGAAACCTCACGTCAGCGTGTGCGGAGACCTGATGATCAGCGGCGGCGGAGGCTGCCGATCAGCCGGCGCAGCGCGGAGGCGCGGTGGGGCTCGCCGCCGGCGTCGTCGTCGCTCTCGACCGGGTCGACCGGACCCCCGCCTCCAGTGCCGACTGGCTCGGTGGGCGGCAAGTTGTCGAACACCGACGTGCCGCTCACATGGCCGCGGGCGGCATGGGCCGCATTGGCGACGCCATCGGACGAATCGGTACGCACCGCCACCCGGCCCGGCAGCGGCACCGCTGCGGCGGCGAGCGGCGTCTCGGCTGGCGGCGCGGCCGCCGACCCGACCGGCACGTCGACGAGCCGGCGACGAGCGGCGAGCGAACCGGTGTCGATCGAGGCGACGGCACGGCGAACGGCGAGCACGACGTCGTCGGTGATCGCCTCGCGACCGCCGTCCTCACCAAGCCACGTCGCGAGCGTCTTGTCGGCGGGAGGCATCGCCCTCTTCTGCACCGCCGCCGGTTCGGCTTGCACACGGGCACGCTTGCCGACGAGCCGGGCCGTGACGCCGGCGCGGTCGATGTCGGGATGCGGGTAGGGCTCGGTGGTCTGCGAGCCGAACTGCTCGTCGATGTCACCGCTCGGCCAGATCAGCTCGAAATGGTCCATCGGCTCGGTGGCGAGCGGAGCCAGCTTCACCGGCGATGCGAGCGGGTCGCTTCCCGGCTGGGGGAGGCCAGCGGTGCCGAGCTCGTCGATCCAGTCGCCGGCGTCCGCGTGTTCGGCGTCCGCCCGGCCGTTGGAGGATGCCTCGGCGTCGGATGGACCGGCATCAACGGGCGTGCCCGCCTCGGCGGCTGGGGTGTCGCCGCGCGCCGGCTCGAAGGAGATCGGGTCGTGTTCGGCGTCAGTATCGGCGGCTCGGAGGGCGGCGAAGCGCGCCGCAACGTCGATCGGCTTCAGTGGTGCGACCTGCTCGTCGAGCCACGACGGCTCGTTCCAGCGAATCATGTCGTCGACGTCGCCCAGATCGTCGACCGGGCGGAACAGCGGCTCAGGCGGACCGATCGCCACCGGCGCGGCGTCGGGTGCCGGTGCAGGCAGCGGATCGCCTGGAGCGAGATCGACGAGCGCGGCGTACGGCTGATCCCACCGTTGCACTCCGGATGCGTGATGCCGGTACGGCGTGACGGCGACGTGGCTGATCCGCTGGCTGGCCAGCCAACCGACGCATTCCTCGGTCATGAGCTCGGCAGTGACCAGCACCTTCTGGCGGTCGACCGACGGCACCCGCTCGAACAGGCGACCCAGGTGCTCGCCGTCGCCGATCCGCATCGCGCCGTGCTCGAGCTGCGTGGCGTTGAGCGCCCCGGCGTCGACCAAACGGGCGCCGAGCGAGGGATCGGAGGAACGCTCCGCGAGATAGATGCGACCTCGGTCGGCGTAGACGCGCGCCTCCGGTGTGGTGTCGAAGACGACCTCGCCTGTGAAGCGGCGCTCGCGGACCGCGTCGAGCACGACCCAACCGGGCCGTGGGAAGGTGTGCTCGACACCCAGCGCCTCGTCGCCCATCTCCGCCATGGTCATCGCGCCTCCACCCGGACGAGCGCCGGTCGGCGCGCGGACTGCTGGCACTCGAGCCGGTCGAGCACGGCGAGCAGCGTCTCGATCACGACCTCGCGGCCGGACGCCGGTTCGATCAGCTGACAGGGCAGTACGCCGTCGCTGGCCAGCGCGCCCAGCTGGCGGGCGATGAGGTTGGCGGCCTCGGGCTCGTCCTCGCGATTGACGGCGACGACGAGCGGCACGCGCAGGTCGCGCAGCAGCGCCCGCATCGCCGCGCCCGCCTCGTCGTGGGTGTGCGAGGCTTCGGCGTCGATGACATAGATCACGGCGTCGACCTGGCCCTTGAGGATGTCGGTCATGAACCAGAAGCGCGGCTGACCCGGAGTACCGAACATGAGCAGCCGCACGTCGCCGCCCTCGGCGACGTAGGTGCCGAAGTCCATCGCCACGGTGGTGCGGCTCTTCACCGCCGACTCCTCACCGGTCGTGACGACGTCGGTGTCGACCACCGGGGTTTGCGACACGGATTGGATCAAGGTCGTCTTACCAGCTGCGAAAGGACCTGTTACCAGGAGTTTGAACACGTGCTCGACGCGCGCCGCCGCTTCGTCGACCATGTGTTCCTCCCTTCGTGTGCGATGACTGGCGCTGTGTTGGCCGGAGCGCTGAATCGGCGGTTCAGCGGATCCTATGTGAGCTTTCTGTCAGTTCTATCGGCTCTCCCTCACCTCCGCTTGAGCGAGGACATGAAAGCACACCGCTCGACGGCAGGCGCCGGCAGGACGCCCGACCGGTATTGTTGCGGACGGAAGGGTGCCCGAGCGGCCAAAGGGACACGCCTCGAAAGCGTGCGAGGTGCAAGCCTCCGTGGGTTCAAATCCCACCCCTTCCGCGCGGTGTGTCGCGTCGCGCTCGGCGCGCAGGTCGCGCTGAGCGTGACGGGGCGGTCAAGAGCTGCCGGTCAGGAGCAGGTCGTGTCGCCGTCGGGCGGTTCGAGGTCGATCAGGTACGCGTTGACGACGTCGATCACGCAATCGTTGACGCCATAGCCCGTGTGCTGGTTGGCGGTCACGACCACGAGCCGTGCGTCCTGGAGCTGCTCGGCCATGGAGCGCGTCGAGTCGAAGGGGGTTGCCGGGTCACCGGTGGTGCCGATCACCATCACCGGTCCCGCTCCCGCCGCCGTGACATCGACCCGAGGGTCGCTCGACGGCGGTAGGAAGCCGCACACGTACCCGGCGGCCGAGTCGGCCGGGACCAGGCGCGGCGCCGCCTCATGGAACGCCGGCGTTTGCGCGTCGAGCTCCTCGACGGTCTGACGCAGGGACTGGTCCATGCAGTCGATCACGCGAAACGCCTCGAGCTGGTTGCCCCACGTTCCGTCCTGGGACCGCTGGTAATACATGTCGAAGAACTGCAGCAGACCGGCGCCGTCGCCCGCCTGGGCGGCCGCCAGCGACTGGGCCAACGCGGGCCAGAACGACTGGCGGTACATCGCCTGCACCACCGCCACCGTCGCCATCGCCCGGTTGAGCGGTGGCCGGTCGGGGGCGCTGGCGATGGGCGTGGCGTCGAGTTGCGCCATCAGCGTGTCGAAGGCGCCGCCCGCATCGCCACGGTTGTTGAACGCGCAGCTCTCGTCTTCGGAGCACTGTGCCAGGAACGTGTTCAGCGCAGCCTCGAATCCACGCAGTTGCTCGAGGTTGGACTGGACCGGATCGGCGTCCGGGTCGGCGGCGCCGTCGAGCACCATCGCTCGCACAGTGTCGGGGAAGAGCGTGGCCCAGGCCGCACCGAGCTCGCTGCCGTAGCTGAACCCGAAGTACGAGATCTGCTGCTCCCCCACCGCGCGCCTGATGACGTCGATGTCGCGGGCACTGTCGTTCGTGCCGACGTGGTGCAGGATGTCGCCGCTGCGCGCCTGGCACCCCTCGGCGAAGCGCTTGTCAGTGTCGACGACCTGCGCACGCTCGGCATCGTTCTGGGGCGTTTCGTCACCGGCGAAGTACTCGTCGTAGTCGTCGACGCAGTCGATGGGAGGAGTGCTCTGGCCGGTGCCGCGCGGATCCCAACCGATGATGTCGAACCGCTCGCGCAGCGCCCGGTCGTAGATGTCTGCAGCACGCACGGCGAGCACGCTGCCGCCGAATCCCGGGCCGCCCGGGTTCACCAGGAGCGTGCCGATCTTGTTCTCCTGGTCGAGCGCGTTGTAGCGGGCCAGGTGGAGCTGGAAGATCTGGCCGGCGGGGTCTGCGTAGTCGATCGGAACGGCGAGTGTGCCGACGTCGACGGCGTCGTTGAACTGCGTCCACTCGATCGGCTGTGGTTCGAAAGGCGGCACGGGCGGCTGCGTGTCGGGCGCGGTCGAGCCGGTGGGTGGCGCTGGTTCGGTCGCGAGCTCCGGGGCGGGCGCGCTCGATGGTGTGCTGTTCGCGGCGTCGGTCGCGACGGGCGTCGCGGCGCTGATCGCGGTGGCGTCGTTGCCGCTCGACGAGCAGGCCGCCACCGACAGCGCGCCTGCCACGATCACGACGACCCGCCTCAACACGTGCACGAGGCTACGGGGCAAACTCGGCGACCTGATGGCACGTCGCGGGACCGGCCGTAGCCTGCGACTGGTGCGGATGGGTCCACATACCATGATGCCGCGTGACGTCGACGCGGTGAAGGGCGCCAAGCTCGCCCGCGAGACGGGCCGCCGCGTGTGGGCGTTCGCCCGGCCCTACCGGGGCACGATCGGGCTCTTCCTCACGCTGATCCTCGTCGCCGCGCTGCTGGCGCTGGTTCCGCCGCTGGTCGTGCGACAGATCCTCGACCATGCGATCCCGGCCGGCGACCGCTCCCAGATCTGGTGGCTCGCGGGGCTCGCCGTCGCCGCTGCGCTCGCAGACGCCTTCCTCCAGATCGGGCAGCGGTGGTGCAGCGCGCGCGTCGGCGAGGGGTTGATCGCCGATCTGCGCCGGGCGCTGTTCGCCAAGGTGCAGCGCTTGCCGCTGGCGTTCTTCACGCGCACGCCGACCGGCGCCATCACGAGTCGCCTCAACAGTGACGTCGTCGGCGCCCAGACTGCCGTGACGAGCACGCTAGGCAGCGTCGTGAGCAACGTCGTCGTCCTCGTCACGACGCTGATCACGATGCTGTGGCTGGAGTGGCGGCTGACGTTGCTGGCGCTGATCGTGCTGCCGCTGTTCATCGTGCCCGCGCGCCGGGTCGGGCGGCGACTGCAGGACATCTCCCGCGAGCAGATGCAGCACAATGCGGCGATGAACACGCAGATGACCGAGCGCTTCAACGTCGCCGGCGCCTCGCTGGTCAAGCTGTTCGGCTCACTCGACCGCGAGAACGACGTGTTCGGCAAGCGCGCCAACGCCGTGCGCGACGCCGGCATCCGCTCGGCGATGCTGGGGCGCGTGTTCTTCGTCGCCCTGGGACTGGTGGCGGCGCTGGGCACGGCAGCGATCTACGGGATCGGAGCACAGCTCGTCGTCAGCGGCGACATCACGAGCGGCACGCTGGTCGCGCTGGCGGCGCTAGTCACGCGCGTGTACCAGCCGCTGACCGGGCTGACCAACGCGCGCGTCGACTTGATGACGTCGATGGTGTCGTTCGAGCGTGTGTTCGAGGTGCTCGACGCGCCGGAGCCGATCGCCGATCGACCGGGGGCGATCGACCTCGTCGAGGCCACCGGTCGGATCGAGTTCCGCGACGTCACGTTCCGGTACCCCCCGGCGAGCAGCTCGTCGATCGCGTCGATGGAACAGGTCGTGATCCCCGGTGCCGACCCGAACCGTGACGTACTGACCGGCGTCAGCCTGGCGATCGAGCCCGGTGAGACGCTTGCGCTGGTCGGCGCGTCAGGGGCCGGCAAGAGCACGATGATGTCGCTGATCCCCCGGCTGTACGACGTCACGTCGGGCGCGGTGCTGGTCGACGGCGTCGACGTGCGCAACTACACGCTCACATCGCTGCGTGGTGCGGTGGGTGTCGTCGCCCAGGATCCACACCTGTTCCACGAGTCGATCGGCGAGAACCTGCGCTATGCGCGGCCGGACGCGACACCGGACGAGCTCGTCGCCGCCTGTGTCGCGGCGCGCATCCACCACACGATCGCCGCCCTGCCGGATGGCTACGAGACCGTGGTCGGCGAGCGCGGGTACCGATTGTCGGGCGGCGAGAAGCAGCGCCTGGCAATCGCCCGGCTGCTGCTCAAGAACCCGGCGATCATGATCCTCGACGAGGCGACGAGCCACCTCGACAACGACAACGAATCGCACGTGCAGGCGTCGATCGAGGTCGCCCTGGCAGGGCGCACGGCGATCGTGATCGCCCACCGCCTGTCGACGGTGCGCAGTGCCGATCGGATCGCCGTGCTCGACGAGGGGCGGATCGCCGAGCTGGGCACGCATGACGAACTCGTCGCCGCGGACGGTCTCTACGCGGCCCAGCTGCGGGCCGGCGAACTGCTGGCGAACGCCTGACGGCTCACGGCGTTCCGGGTCATGCGGGCCCGCCGCCCGTGACCGCTCAGATGTCGGCTTCGCCCTCCGCCTTTTCGGCGGCGACGGCAGCGGCCTCCTCGGCCTGGGCGGCCGCATGCACCTCGGCCTCCTCGGCGGCACGCGCTTCGCCGGTCAGGTCGGTCGCCCCGGCCTCGGCGGCAACGGTGGCACCGGCTGACTGCTCGTCGATGTCGCCGTCCTTCTTGGAGGGGATCACCTTCTCGACCTTGTCGGACATCTTCTCGTAGGTCTGCTTGACCTTCGGCGGCATCTTGTCACCCGCTTTGTCGACGACGACGTCGACCTTGACCTTGGCGGCGCTGGCGGCGCCCTTCAACTTGTCCATCAATCCAGGCATGGCGGCTGGCTCCTCGGGGTTCTGCGGCTGTGTCCGGCGTAGCTGTGACCGGATTGGGGCCGAGTGTAGGACCGCTCACGTCTCCGGTAATACCGCGCGCGCCGCGCCCTGGCCGTGGGCGGCGAGGTCGTAGCCGATCTGGCAGAAGCCGTGGTTGCAGTAGCCGCCAGGATGCTTGTGCAGGTAGCCCTGGTGATAGTCCTCGGCGTAGTAGAAGGTGCCGTCACCCGCTTCCGCGGTGGGTGCGATCTGGGTGCTGATGGAGCCGTAGCCGGCACTCGTGAGCGCCGCCTGGTAACGGTCGCGGGAGTCGCGGGCGGCGGCGAGCTGGGCGTCGGTTGTGGTGAAGATCGCCGAGCGGTACTGCGTGCCGACGTCGTTGCCCTGCCGATTGGGGGTGGTCGGGTCGTGGTTCTCCCAGAAGGCCTTCATCAGTTGATCGAGCTCGATCTTGTCCGGGTCGTAGACCACCATCACGGTCTCCGTGTGGCCGGTGCGCGCGGTGCAGGTCTCCTCATAGGTGGGGTTCTTGGTCCAGCCGCCCATGTAGCCGACGGCGGTGACGTACACGCCCGGCAGCTTCCAGAAAATCCGCTCGGCGCCCCAGAAGCAACCCATCGCCAAATAAATGATTTCGAGTCCCTCGGGAAAGGGTGGGTAGAGCGGCGTGCCGAGCACGACGTGAGTCGGTGCGATCGACATCAGCGTGTCGCGGCCAGGCAATGCCTGGTCGGCGGTGATCATCTCGACCTTCGAACCAAACATGCACCAGAGCGTACGCCGACGCTTCGCTCGTCACTTTGCGGCAGTGCAGACGACGTCAGTCGGAGACCTTCCTGTCGCAAAGCGGAGAGCCAGAGTTTGTGGCAGCGATAACGACTGCCGCCGTCGTCCGCGCTGCCGCACAAGTCAGGCCGCGGCTGCAGAGAGCGC